>NZ_JBHUAL010000003.1:50747-102985 GCF_042789775.1 Kitasatospora sp. NPDC056800
GGGCCGCGCCCTCCGACCCCGACGGGGTGCTCGCCACGCCCGTGGAGACCGTCCCGGCCGGGGTGAAGTCGCAGGCCAGGATCGCCGCCGGTCCGTGCGGACGCGTCCGCACGGACCCCTTTTCGTTCGCTTCCTTGTCTGTTTTGGATCGATTCATGTCGATCCGGATCGATCTGGGACCGCCGAAGGGGGCGCGAGCCATGACCGACCAGGACTTCCACCCGGGTCTCACGCCCGGACATCTGGGCGCACCGGTGCTGGAACCGGAGGGCCGTCCGCCGGGTGCGCCCCGTCCGCGCTTCGATGCGCCCGATCCGCACCGACGGCGCAACGGGCTGGCCTGCGGGCTCACCGCGCTCGCGCTGATCGCGGTGTTCGGCGGGGTCGGGCTGACCGGGTACACCTGGATCCAGGCGCAGCGCAAACCCCCGGCCGCCGCCGACTTCGCCGGGCAGGGCACCGGCAGCGTGCAGGTCTCGGTGCCGGAGGGCGCCGGCCTCTCCCAGATCGCCTCCGCGCTGGTCCGCAACGGCGTGGTGGCCAGCTCGCTCGCCTTCACCCGGGCCGCGAAGGGCAGCGCGGCGGCGGCCGGGCGGATCCAGCCCGGGACGTACACGCTGAAGCAGCGGATGTCGGCCGCGGCGGCGCTGGCGGTCCTGATCGACCCGGCCAACGCCAACGGCCTGACCATCCCCGAGGGATGGCGCGGCTACCAGATCTACGCGGCCATCGACAAGAAGCTGAACCTGCCCGCGGGCACCGCCCAGAAGACCGCCCAGGACCAGGGCGCCGAACTCGGCCTGCCGGACTTCGCCAACGGCAGCCCGGAGGGCTACCTGTTCCCGGCGACGTACAGCGTCACCGAGGGCACCACCGCCTTCGACCTGCTGAAGCAGATGGTGGACCGGGCCGGCCGGGAGTTCGGCCGGGACGACGCCACCGTGGTCGCGCAGAACCTCGGGCAGAGCGTGTACGGGCTGATCACCGTGGCCAGCATGGTCCAGGGCGAGGCCGACAACACCGAGGACATGGGCAAGGTGGCCCGGGTGATCTACAACCGGCTGGCCAAGGGCATGCCCCTGCAGCTGGACTCCACCATCAACTACGCGCTCGGCCGCTCGACCCTGAACACCTCGGTGACCGACACCAGGCTGGACTCCCCGTACAACACCTACCTGCACGCCGGACTGCCGCCGAGCCCGATCTCCAACCCCGGGCGGCAGGCGATCATGGCCGCGCTGGACCCGACGCCGGGGGACTGGCTGTACTTCGTCACCGTGAAGCCGGGGGACACCCGCTTCACCGACAGCTTCGACGTCCAGCAACGCAACGTGGCGGAGTTCAACGCCAACCGGGCGGCGGCCAAGCCGAGCGCCCCGGCGTCGGGCGCGCCCTCCGACCCGGCGGCGACGGCCCCGGGGGCCTCGGGCGGGGCCGGTGCGCCTTCCGCTCCCGGTGCGGGGACGCCGTAACGGAGTTGTGTGCCGTCGGTGAGATCGCTCACTGACGGTGCGTCCGCCCGGCCGGGGGTAAGGCTGCGGTACGGTAACGTCTCCCTCCAGGCGCTGCGCTAGCACGCCGGTTCGAGAATCAGCCGGGACCGCGTCGTCCCGGACGGCCGGTTTGATCCTCCGGTCGTCACCGTCGGTTAAGGGGATCAATGACCGATCTGGGCGGGGGCTACAACCCCCAGGGCGAGCCGTGGCACCCCGGTGATCCCGGGTACGACGGCCGGCAGCCGGTCCCCGGCCAGCAGGACGGCCAGTGGCAGCAGCAGTACCCGCAGCAGGGCCAGCAGGTCCAGCAGCAGTACGGGGACGTGCAGCAGGGGTACGCGCAGCAGCAGATGGCGCCGCAGATGCAGCAGCAGATGATGGCGCAGCAGGGCTACCAGCAGCAGGCCCCCCAGCAGCAGATGCCGCAGCAGGGCTACCCGGGCGGTCAGCAGGGCTACCAGCAGCAGATGGCGCAGCAGCAGGCGCCGGTGCAGCAGCAGGGCTACCCCCAGCAGGGGTACGTGCCGCAGCAGCCGCAACCGCAGCAGCCGATGCAGCAGGGGTACGCGCAGCAGCAGGCGCCGGTGCAGCAGCAGGGTTACCAGCAGCAGGCTCCGCAGCAGGTCCAGCCCCAGCAGGTCCAGGCGCAGCAGCCCCTCCAGCAGCAGCCCCCGCAGCAGCCGGCCCCCGAGCAGCAGGCTCCGCAGCGGCAGGTGCCGAGACGCCGGGCCAAGCCGCAGCCGGCCCCGGAGCCGGTGCCGGCCTCCGGCCCCGGCCCGGACGGGATCGACTGGGAGGCCGAGGCCGCCGCGCTGGAGGCCGGCGCCGACCCGGTCGGCGCCGCGCGCGAGGTCGGGACGGACGAGTGGGACGGCCACGCGGACGGCGGCCGCCACGAGGAGGACGGGTACCCCGACGAGCACGCCGAGGCCGGGGAGGCCGGCTTCCTCGGCGAGCAGGACGACTCCCGTGAGGCCCAGAAGAAGCGCAAGGAGAAGGGCAAGAAGTCGGGCCGCCGCAACGGCGGCGCCTGCCTGCTGGTCGCCGCGGTGCTGCTCGGCGCCGTCGGCGGGGCCGGCTGGTGGGGCTACGGCTTCTACCAGGACCACTTCGGCCCGGCACCGGACTTCACCGGCGAGGGCACCGGCTCCGTCCAGGTCGAGGTCAAGAAGGGCGCGGTCGGCGGGCAGATCGGCCTGGCGCTGAAGAACGCCGGCGTGGTCAAGAGCGTCGACGCGTTCAACACGGCCTGCAAGGCCGAGCCCAAGTGCGGCACCATCCAGTACGGCTTCTACGAGATGAAGAAGGAGATGCCGGCCGCGGCCGCGCTCAAGGAGCTGCTCGCCCAGGCGGGCGGCGCGGCGATCGTCGTACCGGAGGGCAAGAACTCCACCGAGATCTACACCCTCATCGACACCAAGCTGAAGCTGCCGCCGGGCACCACGGCGGGCGTCGCCAAGGCGCAGGTCAACGACCTCGGCCTGCCGCCGTACGCGAACGGCAACATCGAGGGCTTCCTCTGGCCGACCCGCTACAACATCGCCGAGGGCATGAAGCCCGAGGACCTGCTCAAGCAGATGGTGAAGAACGCCACCGAGAAGTACGCCGGCCTGGACGCCCAGGCCGCTTCGGTGGGGCTGAAGACCGGCTACGAGGTGCTCATCGAGGCGAGCATCCTCCAGCGCGAGGGCAACAACCCGGAAGACTTCGCCAAGATGGCCAAGACCATCCAGAACCGGCTGGCCGCCGGCGGCGAGATCAACCACCGGCTCGGCATGGACACCACGCTCCAGTACTCGCTGGGCCGCAAGGACCTCGACAAGAAGGACATGGACGACGCGAACAACAAGTACAACACCTACGTGAACCAGGGCCTGCCGCCCGGTCCGATCTCCAACCCCGGCGACGAGGCGCTCAACGCGACGCTGCACCCGGCGGACGGAAAGTGGCTGTACTTCATCGCGATGTCCCCGACCCAGACCCGGTTCGCCGAGACGAGCAAGGAGCACTACGCCAACGTCAAGGAGTACTGCCAGTCGGCCGGGCAGGGCTTCGACGAGGCGCGCGGCCACTGCACCACCAAGAAGTAGCCGCACCACCAGGAAGTGGCCGCGGCACCAGGAAGCAGCCGCGGCCGGACGACAGTTCGCCAGTTCGCGGAGAGAAGCGTTGACCAGCAAGCACCGGGCGGCCGTTCTCGGCTCGCCGATCGCCCACTCGCTCTCGCCGGACCTGCACCGGGCCGCCTTCGCGGCGCTCGGGCTGGACGGCTGGCGCTACGACGGCTTCGAGGTCGACGAGGCCGGGCTGCCCGGGTTCGTCGCCGCGCTGGACGAGGCCGAGTGGGCCGGGCTGTCGCTCACCATGCCGCTGAAGCGGGCGGTCATCCCGCTGCTCGACGAGGTCAGCGCGACGGCCCGCTCGGTGGACGCGGTGAACACCGTGGTGTTCACCGCCGACGGCCGGCGCACCGGGGACAACACCGACGTCCCCGGGCTGGTCAACGCGCTGCGCGAGCGCGGGATCACCGAGGTGCCCGAGGCGGCCGTCCTGGGCGCCGGGGCCACCGCCTCCTCGGCACTGGCCGCGCTCGCCCAGATCTGCACCGGCGAGGTGACGGTCTACGTGCGCAGCGCCGAGCGGGCCCGGGAGATGGCCGAGCTGGGCGAGCGGCTGGGCGTGGCCGTCCGCACCGCCGACTGGGAACTCGGGGCGCAGGCGCTGACCCGGCCGCTGACGATCTCCACCACGCCGGTCGGCGCGACCGACGTCTTCGCCGAGGCGCTGCCCGCCGAGCCGGGCGCGCTGTTCGACGTGCTGTACCACCCGTGGCCGACGGCGCTGGCCGCCGCCTGCGCCGGGCGCGGGGCGACCGTCCTGGGCGGGCTGGACCTGCTGGTGCACCAGGCGGTGCTGCAGAACGAGGCCTTCACCGGGCGGACGCCCGGGCCGCTGGCGGCGATGCGCGAGGCGGGGGAGAAGGCGCTCGCCGGGCACTGAGCCCGGCCGCCGTCGGACCTGGGCGGGCCCGGCCCCACGGCCGGGTGCCCGCCCGCCCTCCGTCCGGTTTCCCGGGCGGTTCCCGGCCGGATCGTGGCCGGTTGCTGTCCGTCACGCGGACTGTGCCCCCGGGTGCCGCTGGGGCATGAAAGGATTCAGGTACAAAAGGCACGCCCGGGGCGGGCCCCGGCGGTGCCGTGGTCCGGTCCGCTGATGAAGGAGCTCCGTTGGGTACGTTGCGCTGGCTGACGGCGGGGGAGTCGCACGGCCCCGCACTCGTCGCGACGCTGGAAGGCCTGCCCGCCGGTGTACCGGTCACCACCGACGTGGTGGCCGACGCGCTGGCGCGCCGCCGGCTCGGTTACGGCCGCGGGGCGCGGATGAAGTTCGAGCAGGACGAGGTGACCTTCCTCGGCGGCGTCCGGCACGGTCTGACCATGGGCAGCCCGGTCGCGATCATGGTTGGCAACACCGAGTGGCCGAAGTGGGAGCAGGTCATGTCGGCCGACCCGGTCGACCCCGAGGTCCTGGCGGGCCTGGCCCGCAACGAGGCGCTCACCCGCCCCCGGCCCGGCCACGCCGACCTGGCCGGCATGCAGAAGTACTCGATCGACGAGGCCCGGCCGATCCTGGAGCGCGCCAGCGCCCGCGAGACGGCCGCCCGGGTCGCGCTGGGCGCCGTCGCCCGCGCCTACCTCCGCGAGGTGGCCGGGATCGAGATCGTCAGCCACGTGGTCGAGCTGGCCGCCGCCAAGGCGCCGGCCGGCGTGGTGCCGCTGCCCTCGGACGAGGCCAAGCTGGACGCCGACCCGGTGCGCTGCCTGGACGCCGACGCCTCGAAGGCGATGGTCGCCGAGATCGACCAGGCCCACAAGGACGGCGACACCCTCGGCGGCGTGGTCGAGGTGCTGGCGTACGGCGTGCCGGTGGGCCTCGGCTCGCACGTGCACTGGGACCGCCGGCTGGACGCGCGGCTGGCCGCCGCGCTGATGGGCATCCAGGCGATCAAGGGTGTCGAGGTCGGCGACGGCTTCGACCTGGCCCGGGTGCCGGGCTCCCAGGCCCACGACGAGATCGTCCCGACCGCCGAGGGCGTCAAGCGCACCTCCGGCCGCTCCGGCGGCACCGAGGGCGGCCTGTCCACCGGCGAGGTGCTGCGGGTGCGCGCCGCGATGAAGCCGATCGCCACCGTGCCGCGGGCGCTCCAGACCCTGGACGTGCGCACCGGCGAGCCGGCCAAGGCGCACCACCAGCGCTCGGACGTCTGCGCGGTGCCGGCCGCGGGCATCGTCGCCGAGGCGATGGTCGCGCTGGTGCTGGCGGACGCGGTGAACGAGAAGTTCGGCGGCGACAACGTCTCCGAGACCCGCCGCAACGTGCAGGGCTACCTCGACAACCTGATCATCCGATGACGAACCCCGTTGTCGTGCTGGTCGGCCCGCCCGGCAGTGGCAAGTCCACCGTCGGGCGGATGCTGGCCGAGCGCCTGGGCGTCGGCTTCCGGGACACCGACGCCGACGTCGAGGCGACGGCCGGCAAGCCCATCCCGGAGATCTTCATCGACGAGGGCGAGCCGCACTTCCGCGCGCTGGAGGCGGCCGCCGTGCGCGCGGCCGCCGAGGGGCACGACGGGGTCCTGGCGCTCGGCGGCGGCGCGGTGATGGCCGAGGCCACCCGTGCGCTGCTGCACGAGCTGCCGGTGGTCTTCCTGGAGGTCCCGCTCGCCGACGCGGTCAAGCGGGTCGGCCTGGACGCCCCGCGCCCGCTGCTGGCCGTCAACCCGCGGGCCCGCTGGCGCGAGCTGATGGAGGCCCGCCGCCCCCTCTACCTGGAGGTGGCCACCGCCGTGGTCGACACCGCCGGGCGCACCCCGGAACAGGTCGCGGACGCCGTACTGGAAGCACTGGAGCTGAAGACCCCCCATGACTGACACCACCGTCAGGATCCACGTCGGCGGCAGCGCCGGCCACGACCCGTACGACGTGCTGATCGGGCACCAGCTGCTCGGTGAGCTGTCTCCGCTGATCGGGACCCGCGCCAAGCGGGTGGCGCTCATCCACCCGGAGGCGCTCGCCGCCACCGCCGACGCGATCCGCGAGGACCTGCTCGGCGAGGGCTACGAGGCCATCGTGCTCCAGGTGCCCAACGCCGAGGACGCCAAGAGCGTCGAGGTCGCCGCGTACTGCTGGTCGGTGCTCGGGCAGACCGGCTTCACCCGCAGCGACGTCATCGTCGGCCTCGGCGGCGGCGCCACCACCGACCTGGCCGGCTTCGTCGCCGCGACCTGGCTGCGCGGGGTGCGCTGGATCTCCATGCCCACCACGCTGCTCGGCATGGTCGACGCGGCCGTCGGCGGCAAGACCGGCATCAACATCGCCGAGGGCAAGAACATGGTCGGCGCCTTCCACCCGCCGGTGGGCGTGCTGGCCGACCTCGACACCCTGGAGACGGTGCCCAAGCACGACTACGTCTCCGGCCTCGCCGAGGTCATCAAGTGCGGCTTCATCGCCGACCCGGCCATCCTCGACCTGATCGAGGCCGACCCCGAGGGCGCCAAGACCCCGTCCGGCCCGCACACCGTCGAGCTGATCCGCCGCGCCATCCAGGTCAAGGCCGACGTGGTCTCCGGGGACCTCAAGGAGTCCGGCCGCCGCGAGATCCTCAACTACGGCCACACCCTCGGCCACGCCATCGAGCGCAACGAGCGGTACAAGTGGCGGCACGGCGCCGCGATCTCCATCGGCATGGTCTTCGCCGCCGAACTCGGCCGCCTGGCCGGGCGGTTGGACGACGAGACGGCCGACCGGCACCGCACCGTGCTGGCCTCGGTCGGCCTGCCGCTGAGCTACCGGGCGGACGCCTGGCCGAAGCTGCTGGACGCGATGAAGATCGACAAGAAGTCGCGCGGCGACCTGATCCGCTTCATCGTGCTGGACGGCCTCGGCAAGACCTCCGTACTGGAGGGCCCCGACCCGTCGCTGCTGGTCGCCGCGTACGCGGAGGTCTCGGCGTGACCAGGGTGATGGTGCTCAACGGCCCCAACCTGGGCCGGCTGGGCAGCCGCGAGCCGGACGTCTACGGCGCCACCTCGTACGCCGGGCTGGTCGAGCGCTGCACCGCGCTGGGCAAGGAGTTCGGCTTCGAGGTCGAGGTGCACGAGACCAACTCCGAGCAGCAGATGGTGGAGTGGCTGCACGAGGCGGCCGACGGGCAGGTGCCGGTGGTGATCAACCCCGGTGCGTTCACCCACTACTCGTACGCGATGCGGGACGCCGCGGCCCAGCGCACCGCGCCGCTGATCGAGGTGCACATCTCCAACCCGTACGCCCGGGAGACCTTCCGGCACACCTCGGTGATCGCCGCGGTGGCCTCCGGCACCATCGCCGGTTTCGGGCTCGGCTCCTACGAGCTGGCGCTGCGCGCGCTGGCCGAGCGGCTCACCACCCGCTGAGGGTACGGGCGGTGGCCCGGCGGCGGACTGTGCCCGCTGCCGGGCCGCCGTGTAGTGTCCCCGCTGAGAAGTGTCGGGAGGTGCCGTGACGCAGTACACCGGAGGCGGGCAGGTCCCGCCGCGTCCCGTCGCCCCGCCGGTGCCGCCGGGGGGCGGAACGCGGGGGACGTCGTCGGGGGCGCAGCCGCCCTCCCCGCAGCCTCCGCCGTCCCCGCCGCCGGGCCGGCCGGCGCCGGCGGCGCCCGTCACTCCCGGGCCGACCGGCCCCGGGCCCGCCGCCCACCCCGTTCCCGCCCACCCGGCTCCGGCCCCCGCGGCCGTACCCGTGCCGAGCGCGCCGCCCGTACCCGCCGGGGGCACCGGGCACTTCGTGCTGCCGTCCGGCGCACCCGTCCAACTGCCCGCCCACCCGCCGCGGCAGCACGCGGCCACCGGGCCGATAGCCGTCCTGCTGATCGGACCGGCCGGGGCCGGCAAGACCACCGTCGCCCGCCACTGGGCCGAGCGGCGGCCCACCCCGACCGCGCACATCAGCCTGGACGACGTCCGCGAGTGGGTGCAGGCGGGCTTCGCCAACCCGCAGTCCGGCTGGAACAACGCCTCCGAGGCGCAGTACCGGCTGGCCCGCCGCACCTGCGGCTTCGCCTGCCGCAACTACCTGGCCAACGGCATCTCCTGCATCATCGACGACGCCGTCTTCCCGGACCGCCCGGCGATCGGCCTCGGCGGCTGGAAGCGGCACATCGGCCCCGGCATGATCCCGGTCGTGCTGCTGCCCAGCCTGGACTCGGTGCTGCACCGCAACGCCCGGCGCAGCGGCAACCGCCGGCTCGGGGACGAGGAGGTGGCCCGCATCCACGGGCGGATGGCCGGCTGGTACAACTCCGGGCTGCCGATCATCGACAACTCCGCCCTGGACGTCGCCGGGACGGCCGCCGAGCTGGACCGCGTCATCCTGGCCCGGCTGATGGGCGTCCCGGTCCGCTGACCCGCGGCGGCACGGGGCTGTCGGTGCCGGCTGCGATGATGGACGGGTCCAGTCGCCGAGCCCGGAGGAGCCGACGCCCGTGCCCGAAGGCCACATCATCCACCGCCTCGCCACCGAGAACCGCGAGGCTTTCGGCGGCCGCCCGGTGCGGGTCTCCAGCCCGCAGGGCCGGTTCGCCGACGAGGCCAAGGTGATCGACGGGCAGCTGCTCACCGGCGCGGAGGCCACCGGCAAGCACCTCTTCCTCGGCTTCGAGGAGGGCGCCTGGGTGCACGTCCACCTCGGCCTCTACGGCGGCTTCACCTTCGGCACCGGCCCGGCGCCCGAGCCGGTCGGGCTGGTCCGGCTGCGGCTGGAGAACGAGGACGGCTACGCCGACCTGCGCGGGCCCAACACCTGCGCGCTCGTCACGGACGACCAGAAGGCCGCCGTCGCCGCCCGGCTCGGCCCCGACCCGCTGCGCGCCGACGCCGACCCGGAGGCCGCCTGGCGCCGGATATCCGGCAGCCGGACGACCGTCGCGGCGCTGCTGATGGACCAGAAGGTGCTGGCCGGGGTGGGCAACGTCTACCGGGCCGAGGTGCTGTTCCGCCACGGCATCGACCCGCACCGCGCCGGGCGCGACCTCACCCGCCGGGAGTGGGACGCGATCTGGGCCGACCTGGTCGCCCTGATGCGCGAGGGCGTCACCGCGGGCCGGATCGACACCGTCCGCCCCGAGCACACCCCCGAGGCGATGGGCCGCCCGCCCCGGGTGGACGACCACGGCGGCGAGGTGTACGTCTACCGGCGGGCCGCCATGCCCTGCCTGGTCTGCGGCACCGACGTGCGGACGGAGGAGCACGCCGCCCGCAACCTCTTCTGGTGCCCCGCCTGCCAGGCGGCGTGACCGGCCCCGGCCGGGACGCGCAACGCCCCCGTGTCGTGGAGAGCCCTTCTGACCTGCGACGATGGACGGGTGCCCGCCGAGCGGCGGGCACCTGTCCGCACGGCCACGTGTGAACGTGGAAGGGAAGGAAGTCCCATGATCTTCATTACGGTCAAGTTCGCGGTCCGCCCCGAGCGCGCCGACGAGTGGCTCGACCTGGTCGACGGTTTCACCCAGGCCACCCGCAGCGAGCCCGGCAACCTCTTCTTCGAGTGGTCCCGCAGCGTCGACAACGCCAACGAGTTCGTCCTGGTCGAGGCGTTCCGCGACGGCGACGCCGGCAAGGAGCACGTGGAGTCCGCGCACTTCACCAAGGCCATGGACGAGATGTCGTACGCCGTGGCCGCCAAGCCGCAGATCGTCTCGATCGAGATCCCCGGCATGGACGGCTGGGGCGAGATGGGCGAGATCACCCCCCGGTGACACCCGAGCGCCCCTCCGGCCGGGTGCCCAGCCCGTAGGCTGGGGCCCGGGCGGCCGGAGGGAGCAGGCGGATGGAGCGGCACGAGGTGGCCAACACCGTGTCAGGCGCCACGGTGGGCGGCCATGTGGTGCAGGCCGGGAGCATCGGGTCGGTGCACCTCCACCAGCCGCCGACGGTGCCGACGCCCCGTCAGGTGCGCGCGCCGCACGGCCCGTTCGTCAACCGTGAACCGGAGTTCGCCGCACTGGCCGGCGCGCTGGACCGGGTCGAGGAGGGCGGACTCGGGGTCGTGGTGTTCACCGGCCTCGGCGGGGTCGGGAAGACCGAGCTGATCGCCAAGTTCACCGAGCGCCACCGGGAGCGCTTCCCCGGCGGGGACCTCTACGCCGACCTGAAGGCCTACCGGCACCAGGGCGGGGTGGACCTCCCCGGGCTGCTGGCCGGCTTCCTGCGCGCCCTGGGCGCCGAGCCCCCGGCCGTGGAGGCCGAGCGGTTCACGGCCTTCCGCACCGCCACCGCCGGGCGCCGGTGCCTGTTCTTCCTGGACAACGTCGAGCACGCCGCGGAGGTCCGGGCGCTGCTCCCCGCCTGCGGGCTGGTGGTGGTCGCGAGCCGGCGGCGGCTGCCCGCGCTGCGGATGGACGGCGCCGAGGTGCGCCGACTCGGGCCGCTGAGCGCGGCGGCGGGCGCCGAACTGGTGCGGGGCTGGGTGGGCTCCGGGCGGGGAACCGACGGGGAACTGGCCGAACTGGTCGAGCTGTGCGGCGGGTTGCCGCTCGCGCTGAACGCGGTCGGGAGCCAGCTGCTGGACCGGGACAGCCTGCCGGTCGGCCGGGTGGTGGCCGAACTGCACGACCGGGAGGGCAGGTTGGCGATGCTGGAGGACGAGGAGAGCGATCTCGGCGCGACGTACGACCTGGTCCACGAGCGGCTGTCGGCGCCGGGCCGGGCGCTCTACCAGCTGATCGGCGTGCACCCCGGCCCCTTCGTGTCCGCCGAACTGGCGCGGGCGGTCGGCGTCGAGCGCGCCGAGCAGGCGGTCAGGGAGCTGCGTGGCGTCCACGTGCTCGACGAGGTGGTGGACGACGACGGCGAGGACCGATTCCGGGCCCACGACGTGGTGCGGCTGCACGCCTACGGCCGGACGCGGGAGCTGCCCGACCGCGCCGGGCTCCTCGCCGGCGTCGTGGCGTACTTCCGGGGCCGTGCCTCGCTCGCCGACCGGACGATGGGCAGGGACCGGCTCCGGCTGCAGGACCCGAGCGGCGACGACCTGCCCGGCTTCGCCTCCGACGCCGCGGCCCTGGAGTGGCTGTACGCCGAACGCGCCGACTTCCGCGCGGTGGTGGAGGAGGCGGCCGCGCAGGGGTGGCACGGCGAGGTGTGGCGGCTCTGCGAGTCGCTCTGGCCGCTGTACCACGGCCGCAAGCTCTACGACGACTGGATCGCCACCCACCGGCTCGGCATCGAGTCGGCCCAGTGGGACAACCAGCCGGCCGCCGTGGTCAAGATGCGCAACCAGCTCGCCCGCGCCCACCAGGAGCGCAAGGAGTACCGGCTCGCCGCCGAGCAGCTGGCGCTCGCCACGGAGCTGGTCCCGCTGGTGACGAACCGCCGGGTGGTCGGGGTGCTCTACGAGACCGACGGCCTGCTCTGCCTGGCCGACGGCCGCCCGGGCGACGCGGTGGAGCGCTTCACCCTGGCCCTGGCGGAGAACCGGGGCGACGACCACGGCGAGATCGTCCAGAGCTACAACCTGGCGCAGGCGCTGATCGCCGACGGCCGTCCGGAGGAGGCGCTGACCCTGCTGGCCGAGGCCACCGCCCGGGCCGGGCGGACGCGGGACAACGACATGCTGATGAAGCTGCCGCTGGTCCGGGCCCGGGCCCACCGGGCCCTCGGGCAGCTGGACCTCGCCGTCGCCCACGCGGACGACTGCGCCCGGCGGGCCAAGGAGCGGAACCAGTACGCGAAGGAGGCGCAGGCCCACACCCTGCTCGTCACCCTCGCCGAGGAGCTGGACGACGCGGAGCTGGCGGAGCGCAGCCGCGAGCGGCTGCGGCAGCTGGCGGGCTGAGGGGCGGTCCGGGCCGAGGGGCGGTCCGTAGCGGGCGGGCGGGGTCAGGGCCCGGTACGGAAGGACACCCGGGTGCGGTCCCCGCCGGTGCGGACGGTGAGTCCGTGCTCGGGGAGGCCGGCCGGGTCGCCGCCGTCGGCGAGCCAGCAGGCCACGGCGGAGCCGAGCAGCAGCGGGTCGACGGCGGGGTCGGGGCGGCCCCAGTCCGGTTCGGCGCGGGCCTCCAGCAGTCGGCCGCCGTGCAGCCGGAGCAGGTGGCGGGCCGGGCCGAGGGCGGCCACCGCGACGGCGAGGCCGGGCAGTTCGGCGGCGGTGTCGGCGAGCCAGCGGGTGGCGGTGCGTTCGGCGTGCGCCTCGGTGCGGGCGATCACCTCGGCCGTGTAGCGCAGGGCGTCGCCCGGGTGCTCGTCGGTGAGGGCGTGGAAGCCGCGCGGGGTGTGGTCGTCCGGGTGGAAGGGGTAGCGCCG
Organism: Kitasatospora sp. NPDC056800; assembly: GCF_042789775.1. NCBI lineage: Bacteria > Bacillati > Actinomycetota > Actinomycetes > Kitasatosporales > Streptomycetaceae > Kitasatospora > Kitasatospora sp. NPDC056800. Next base: position 63,579 of record NZ_JBHUAL010000003.1, read on the forward strand.
CAGGCTCACCTCGGTCCCCTCGGTGCTGCCCTCGACGTCGTACGCGGTGGGCCACTCGGCGGCCCCGGGGCAGGGGACGGGCCTGGGGTAGGGCGGCAGGGCCGGTTCGTCCCCGGGTTCGTCCAGGCCGTCCAGGAAGGAGTAGAGCAGCGGGCGCAGCAGCCGGGCGGATTCGCCGCGGTGGGCGAGCGAGCGGTCGGTGATCTCGCGCAGGCCGGCCGGGGCCTCGGCGAGGGCCCGTTCGAGCTGGGCGGCGAGGTCCCCGTCCGGGTCGAGGACGGGGGCGGCCTGGCCGAAGGCGTAGCTGGGGGAGCGCGGGTCGAGTTCGGCGGCGCCGGTGGCGACGAGCATGGTGCGGTGTTCCAGGGCGGCGCCGTAGACGGTGACCGAGCCGTGGTCGCCGATCACGCAGTCGGCGGCGACGAGCGCGGCCTGCCAGCCCTGGTGGGGCGGGATCAGGCGCAGGCCCATCCGGCGGGCGTCGTCGAGCAGCGCCCCGGGGGCGTGGCGGCTCCACACGTTGGGGTGCAGGACGACGGCCACCGTGTACTCGTCGGCGGGCAGTTGGCGGACGAGCCGCCGGGGCAGGTCGGGGTGGCGGCCGAATAACGAGTGCTCGCTCCAGGTGGAGCTGACGACGACGAGCCGTCGGCCGCCGACGGCGCCGAGCGCGGCGCGGTAGCCGTCCCGGGAGCGCCGGCTGGCGAGCATCCGGTCGAAGCACGGGTCGCCGACCACCCGGGCGACGTCCAGGGCCTCGGGGCAGGAGGTCCGCAGCCGGTCCAGCTGTTCGGGGTGGGAGAGCCCGAGGACGTCCACGAACACCCGCCCGCGGTGGGTGAGTTCGTTGCGGGACAGGCCGGCGGCGCTGACCGTGTCGCCGGTGGACTCGGTGACCAGGCGGTTGTAGCCGGCGCCGTGCGGCAGGACGACGAGGCGGGCGTCCAGGCGGTGCATGGAGGAGTGGACGGCGCAGGCGACGGCCAGGTCGAAGCGGTGGCGGACGGCGTCGTCCCAGTCCAGCACGGTGAAGCCGGACAGGCCGTGCAGGTAGTCGTCCAGGGCGCGGTCGGCGAAGACGGAACCGGGGTTGACGGTGAAGTACCACTCGATGCCGTGCGGGCTCAGCAGGGAGAGGACGTCCAGCACCCGGGTGGCCGAGGTGAGGGTGCGGGCGACCGCCAGCACGCGGGCCTTGACCGGGTCGGTGTTCCAGCGGTCGGCGGGCCAGGCATGGGGGTGGGACGGCACATCATGATCGTACTGGCCGGGGCCGTTCACGGCGCGCCTTCCCGAGCGGGAGTCAGCGGCCCGGGCGGGAGTCGGCGGACCGAGCGGGAGTCAGCAGGTCGGGCAGGCGTCGGCGGGAGGGGTCAGCCCACTGCCGCGCTGGGCTCGTGGTGCTCGGCGGCGGCGCACTCGTCGAGGAGGGGGCGCATGGCCTCGTCCACGAGCCGGTAGCGCACCACTCGTCCGTCCCGGTCGCCGGTGACCACGCCGGCCGTACGGAGCAGCCGCAGGGCCTGGGAGACGGCGGGGTCGCGCATGCCGGTGGCCACCGCGAGGTCGCTGACGGCGAGCGGGCCGGCCCGGTGGAGGGCGAGCAGCAGGGCGAGCCGTCCGGGGTCGGCGAGCAGGGAGAACCGCTCGGCCCAGGACCGGACGTGCGCGGGGTCGCCGATCGCGGCGATGGCCTCGCAGACCCGGTGCCCGTCGATGGTGCGGTGGCCCGCGCGGTCGGCCGGTACGAGATGCATGCGGACATTCTTGCAGGCGGTCGCCTGTGATCCTGGACACCTGCGCAGGTGCGCAGCCTTGCACGGGTCGGGGCGCGGCCCCTACGGTGTTCCCCGCCGTGGTGCTCGGGAAGACCGGTGACGGACCCTCAGGGGTCCCAGCCCGGAGCGGCCCTCGCCACTGTGATCGGGTCGTTCCTCCGCCCGCGGAGGAACGTCGTCCGTGCCCACGGAGCCACTGGGTGCCTCGCGCACCTGGGAAGGCGGGCACGGGTATCCCGTCAGCCAGGAGACCGGCCACGGCATCTCACGAGGTTTTCCACGAGGTGCTGGAGCGTGATCCGCAGATGACCCTGCCCGAAACCGTTGCCGCCGGCGCGAAGCCGGCCCCTTCCGTGCTGCCCAGCTTCAGATGGCGGCGCGAGGACACCGTCCGTACGGCCGGGCTGATGGCGGTGATCGTGGCCATGCACGTGGTGGCCTTCGGCACGCTGATCTTCCTGGTCGCGCCCGAGCGGTACGCGGTCGGTACCCAGGTCTTCGGGGTGGGCCTCGGCATCACCGCGTACACCCTCGGGATGCGGCACGCCTTCGACGCCGACCACATCGCGGTGATCGACAACACCACCCGCAAGCTGATGGCGGACGGCAAGCGGCCGGTCTCGGTGGGCTTCTGGTTCGCCCTCGGGCACTCCTCGATGGTGGTGCTGATGGCCGCCCTGGTGGCGGGCGGCGCGCAGCTGGCGAACACGCTGATGGACGACGAGTCGGCCACCCACAAGTGGCTGGGCGTGATCGGGACGACCACCTCCGGCGTGTTCCTCTACCTGATCGGCGCGCTCAACCTGGCGGCGCTGCTCGGCATCCTCAGGGTGTTCCGCTCGATGCGGGCCGGGAAGTTCGACGAGAAGGAGCTGGAGGCGCACCTCGACTCGCGCGGCTTCATGGCCCGGGTGCTGAACCGGGCGACCCGTTCGATCACCCGGCCGGGGCAGATGTTCCCGGTGGGCATGGTGCTGGGCCTGGGCTTCGACACCGCGACCGAGGTCACCCTGATGGTGATGGCCGGCTCGGGCGCGGCCTCCGGGCTGCCCTGGTACGCGATCGTCTGCCTGCCGCTGCTGTTCGCGGCAGGGATGAGCCTGTTCGACACCCTGGACGGGACGTTCATGAACTTCGCGTACCAGTGGGCCTTCGCCAACCCGGTCCGGAAGGTGTACTACAACCTGACCATCACGGGTCTGTCGATCGCGGTGGCCTTCATCATCGGCACCATCGAGCTGGTCGGGGTGCTGCACGAGAAGCTCGACCTGACCGACCCGGTCACCGGGTTCGTCGCGGACATCTCGCTGGACAACGTGGGCTACGCGATCGCCGGGCTGTTCGTGGTGGTCTGGGCGATCGCGATCGGGTACTGGAAGCTCGCCCGGGTCGAGCAGCGCTGGACGCCCGAGGGCTCCTGAGCCGAGCGGCCCGGCCACCCACGGCGCCTCCCCGAGTCCGGGGAGGCGCCGTTCGCGTGTCCGGGGTCAGCGCTCCTCGCGGAAGTCGACGTGCCGGCCCGCGGCCGGGTCGTACTTGCGCAGGACCATCCGGTCCGGGTCGTTGCGGCGGTTCTTGCGGGTCACGTACGTGAAGCCGGTGCCGGCGGTGGAGCGGAGCCTGATCACCGGGCGCAGTTCGCTGCGGGCCATGGGACGTCCTCCTGGGGTCTGGGGGTCGGGGTCTCGGGTTCCGGTCCGAGGGGTTGGCTCGAACCGTACATCGAAATGGAAGTCATTTTCATCTGGTGTAACGTGAGCCCGGTCCTGCCCATTCCCGGACGCCAGGGAGCACCCATGTCCGCCCGCTGCCAACTCACCGGCCGCCGGCCCGGCTTCGGCAACGCGATCTCGCACTCGCACCGCCGCACCGGCCGCCGCTTCGACCCCAACATCCAGCGCAAGCGCTACTGGCTGCCCGGCGAGGGCCGGTACGTCCGGCTGGCGCTGAGCGCCAAGGGCATCCGCACCGTCGACGCGATCGGCATCGAGGCCGCCGTCGCCCGCATCCGCGCCCGGGGGGAGAAGGTCTGATGGCCAAGCAGAGCAAGATCGCCAAGAACGAGCGGCGGCGCGCCGTCGTCGCCCGCTACGCCGAGCGCCGGGCCGAGCTCAAGCGGACCATCGCCCACCCCGGCACCGGCCCCGCCGAGCGCGCCGCCGCCCAGGCCGAGCTCGCCCGCCAGCCGCGCGACGCCAGCGCCACCCGGGTCCGCAACCGGGACGCCGTGGACGGCCGGCCCCGCGGCTACCTGCGGGCCTTCGGCCTCTCCCGGGTCAACCTGCGCGCCCACGCCCACGCCGGGCACCTGCCCGGTGTCCGCAAGGCGAGCTGGTGAGCGCCGTGGACGGGACCAGGCTGCCGGTGGTGGTCGTCGCCGGCCTGCACGCGGAGCAGCGCCGGGCCGCCGTCGAGGAACTGGCGGCGGCCGCGGTGGACGCCGTGGTCCTGCACCACGACCTGCGGGACGCCGCGCTCGGCACCGTCCGCTGCGAGCTGCGCGACGCCGCCGGGGCCTTCGACGCGGCCGACGTACCGCTGGCGAACGACTGCCCGTGCTGCGCCCTGCGCGAGGACCTGCTGCCCCGGCTGCTGGAGATCGCCGACGGCGGCCGGTACGGACTGGCGATCGTCGAACTGTGGGGCGGCAGCGACCCGCACCCCGCGGTCGAGGTGATCGCCGGGGGAGAGGTGGACGGGCGGCCGCTCGACGACGCCGTCGAACTGGCGGGCGTGGTCACCGCCGTCGACCCGGACCGGCTGGTCGGCGAGCTCTCCGTCCCCGACGACCTGGTGGAGCACGGCGAGCAGACCGCCTCGCGCGACGACCGGACCCGCGCCGAGGCGCTCGCCCACCAGATCGAGTACGCCGGCACGCTCGCCGTGCCGCGCGCCGCGGCGCACGCGCCGGGGCTCGCCCTCCTGCGCCAGCTGCACGCCACCGCCCGGACCGTCCGGCTCGGCACCGGCGCGCTCACCCGGGCCGCGCTCGGCGGCTTCGACGTGGCCGCCGCCCGCGACCGGGTCAACCCGGCGCTCGCGCTGCTGCCGCAGGAGCGGGACGAGGCGGGCGTCGCCACCCTGCTGTGGGAGCGCCGCCGACCGCTCCACCCCGAGCGGCTGCACCGGGCGCTGGAACTGCTCGTCCCGGCGGCGCAGCGCAGCCGCGGCCGGTTCTGGCTGGCCAACCGGCCCGATCTGATACTCGCCTGGGACGCCGCCGGGGCGAACCTCGCGGTCGAGGAGTGCGGGCCCTGGCTCACCTCCCTGCCCGACGCGGCCTGGGAGCTCTACCCGCCCGCGCGCCGGGCCGCCGCCGCCCTCGACTGGCACCCCCGGCACGGCGACCGGGTGCAGCAGCTCAGCTTCACCGCCGAGGGGCTGGACGTCGACGGCATCACCGACCTGCTCGACTCCTGCCTGCTCACCGACGCCGAACTCGCCGCCGGCGAACCCGGCTGGAAGGCCCTGCCGGACGCCTTCCAGGACCTGCTCGACCCCGTCCACTGAAGGAGCGCCCTCCCGTGCGCAAACGATCCGCCCCGCCGAAGCCCCGGCCCAACCCGCTGCTCGCGGCGGGCATCGAGTACATCGACTACAAGGACACCGACCTGCTGCGCCGCTTCGTCTCCGACCGCGGCAAGATCCGCGGCCGCCGGGTCACCCGGCTCACCGCCGAGCAGCAGCGGGCGGTGGCCCGGGCGATCAAGAACGCCCGGGAGACGGCCCTCCTGCCGTACGCCTCGGGCGCCACCCGCTAGCGCCGCCCGACGACGCGTTCGACCACACCACCCGAGAAGGAGCCCGCGATGGCCGTACCCAAGCGCAAGACCTCCCGCAGCAACACCCGGCACCGCCGGGCCCAGTGGCGGGCGACGCCCCCGAAGCTGGTCGCGATCACCCTGAACGGCCGGGAGATGCTCGTCCCGCAGAACCTCGCCCCGGCGTACCGGCGGGGTCTGCTCGAACCGTACGGGCAGTAGGCGCGACGGGAGGAAGCCGCCGCCGAGGGGAGGTGGGCCCCTCGGCGGCGGCGCGCGTCCGAGCGGCGGTGGGGGCGGGGGCCCCGGCGCGGGCCGGAGGGCGACGGCGCGGTCGCGCGGGGGGCGCGCAAGGGGCACCGGGGGTTCTGGCGGGGGTGCTCGGCGGGCGCTTCGGGCCGGGGGTTCGTAGGCTCGACGCATGGCGGATGCGTACGCGGGGCGGCGGGAGCGGGTGAGGGAGCACTGCAGCGCGGCCGGGGCCGATGCGGCGCTGATCACCCGTGCGGCGAACGTGCGGTACCTGACGGGCTGCGCGCCCTGCGGGGCGAGCCTGTTGCTGACCAGGGAGCGGGCGCTGCTGGCGCTGCCGGACGACCTGCCGCCGGACGACACCGGGGAGCACCTGATCGCCCCGGACGTCACCCGGCTGCCGGTGGCGGCCGGCTCGGACACCGCGCTGGCCGCCGCGGCCGCGGCCACCCGCTCCGGGGTGTCGGGCCTGGCGGTGGAGGAGCACGACCTGACCGTCAGCCGGCACCGGGCGGTGGGCGACCTGATAGCGGGGACCCGGCTGGTGGACCTCGGCCGGACGGTCGAGCGGCTGCGGGTGGTCAAGGACGAGCACGAGATCGCGGACCTGCGGATCGCCGCCGAGATCGCCGACCAGGCGCTGGGCGAGCTGCTGGAGTCGATCCTGGTCGGCCGCACCGAGCGGCACCTGGCGATGGAGCTGGAGCGCCGGATGATCGACCACGGCGCCGACCGGGCGGCCTTCCCGGTCTCGGTCGGCACCGGCAGCCACTCCGGCCAGGCCGCCCACCAGCCGACCGACCGCCGGGTGGAGGAGGGCGACTTCCTGACCGTGGTGATGGGCGCCCAGTACCGCGGCTACGGCGTCTCCACCGCCCGCACCTTCGTGATCGGCGCCGCCCCCGCGCCCTGGCAGGTGGAGCTGCACCGGCTGGTCTTCCGGGCCCAGCGGGCCGGGCGGGAGGCGCTCGGACCAGGCGTGGAGCAGTGCGTACCCGACCGGGCCGCCCGGCAGGTCCTGGAGGCGGCCGGCCACACCGAGCCCTCCCCGCACCCGGTGGGCCACGGCATCGGGCTGGAGATCCGGGAGGCGCCGCGCCTCGGTCCGGCGGACATGGGTAAACTGGACAGCCGCGTGCCGGTCACCGTCGGTCCGGGGGTTCACCTCCCGGGCAGGGGCGGCGTCCGGATCGAGGACACGCTCGTCGTGCGCCCCCTTGAGGAGGGCGGGCCCGAGCTGCTCACCATCACCACCAAGGAGCTCCTCGCCCTGTGACCGCGACCCCCCGGGGGGCCGTGGGCGGCAGGACGCAATCCCTTGGTTCCTTGACAGCTATACAGGAGTAAGTGCGCCCGTGGCTTCCACGAACGATCTCAAGAACGGCATGGTCCTCAAGCTGGAGGGCGGCAAGCTCTGGTCCGTCGTCGAGTTCCAGCACGTCAAGCCCGGCAAGGGCCCGGCCTTCGTGCGTACCAAGCTCAAGGAGGTCCTGACCGGCAAGGTCGTCGACAAGACCTTCAACGCGGGCACCAAGGTCGAGACCGCCAACGTCGACAAGCGCGGCATGCAGTTCTCGTACAAGGACGGCGAGAACTTCGTGTTCATGGACATGGACACCTACGACCAGCTGACCATCGAGCCGTCGGTCGTCGGCGACGCCGCCAAGTACCTGCTGGAGGGCTTCGAGGCCCTCGTCGCGCAGAACGAGGGCTCGGTCCTCTACATCGAGCTCCCGGCCGCGGTCGAGCTGACCATCGCCGAGACCGAGCCGGGCGTCCAGGGCGACCGCTCGACCGGTGGCACCAAGCCGGCCACCCTGGAGACGGGCGCCGAGATCCAGGTGCCGCTCTTCGTCACCACCGGTGAGAAGGTCAAGGTCGACACCCGCGACGGCAGCTACCTCGGCCGGGTGAAGTAAGTCCGTGTCGGCCGCACGCAGCAAGGCCCGCACGCGGGCCTTCCAGATCCTCTTCGAGGCCGACCACCGTGGGGTAGACCCGCAGCAGGTCCTCGCCGACTGGGTGGCCCGCGCCCGCGAGCCCAAGCCCGACGAGGGCACCCCGCAGGTCGGTGAGTACACCATGGAGCTCATCGAGGGGTACGTCCAGCACGCTCGTCGCATCGACGACCTGATCGAGCAGTACGCCGTGGGCTGGACGCTCGACCGGATGCCGATCGTGGACCGCAACGTCCTGCGGCTCGGTGCGTACGAGCTGATCTGGGAGGACGGCGTCCCGGACGCCGTCGTCCTGGACGAGGCCGTCGAGATCGCCAAGGAGTTCTCCACGGACGACTCCCCGGCCTTCGTCAACGGCCTGCTCGCCCGCTTCCTCGAGCTGAAGCCGAGCATCCGCCGCTGAGTGGTCGAATCCCGTGAACGGCCGTCGGACCCGAACAGGTGTCCGGCGGCCGTTCCGCGTTTCATGCGGGCGGCGTAGGGTGAGGGCCTACTTGTCAGTAACTTGACGTCCGGAAGCACGCGTGAAGGGCAGGCCCCCCACATGACCACGGCGATCCGCAGCGAGTTCGACCAGGGCATCGCCCTGACCAGGCACCCCGAGGAGGCCGGCCGGTACGAGGCCGAGCTCGGCGCCGGCTGGCAGATCGGCGGCGGGGTGAACGGCGGACTGCTGCTCGCGGTGGCCGGACACGCGCTGTCGCTGGAGCACGGCACCCACCCGGACCCGGTGTCGATCAGCGGTTACTACCTGTCCGCCTCCACGCCCGGCCCGGCCACCGTCCGCACCGAGGTGCTGCGCACCGGCCGCGGCCTGTCCACCGGCACCGCCTCGCTCAGCCAGGACGGCGTCGAGCGGCTGCGCGTGGTGGCCAGCCACGGCGACCTCGCCACCGCCGACGGCGAGGTGCGCACCAGCGCGCTGCCGCCGCAGCTGCCGCCGCCGGACCAGTGCATCGGCGTCGAGCACGCGCCCAAGGAGCTGATCGCCCAGGCCGCCCTGCTGGAGCGGTTCGACCTGCGGCTGGACCCGGCCACCATCGGCTGGGCGCTCGGGCAGCCCTCCGGCAACGGGCGGATCCAGGGCTGGTTCCGGCTCGCCGACGGCCGCGAGCCCGACCCGCTGCTGCTCCTGCTGGTCGCCGACGCGCTGCCGCCGGTCACCTTCGACCTCGGCCTGCCGGGCTGGGCCCCCACCGTCGAGCTGACCGTCCACCTGCGCGCCAGGCCGGTGCCCGGCTGGCTGCGGGTCACCCACGCGACCCGCAACCTGGCCGGCGGCTACTTCGAGGAGGACGCGGAGGTCTGGGACGAGTCCGGCCGCCTGGTCGCGCAGTCCCGCCAGCTGGCCCGCGCGCCCCGCTCCGCCTGACGCCCGCGCGACCCGCATTACCGGTGGTTACATTCCTGTGACACGCCGTACGTGTGCGACGCGCGCGGATGGGGAGGAAGACGGTCAGCGGCACGCCTGCCGCCGACCGTCCTCCCCTGAAGCCAGGAGCCACCGATGAGTCATTTGGGGCGCGCCCGCCGTAACTCCGACTGCACCGCCGGCGGCTCGCGGCCCGTGGTGCGGTCGCACCGGCCGCGGCGGGTCGAGGGCGCCGAGCAGGCGTTCGTCATCGGAGTGCTCACCAACGCCGCGGACTTCGCCCGGGCCCGCGCCTGGGGGATCTCCGACGCCCCCGACCACGAGCGCTACCTGGCCGACACCGCGGACCTGCTGGCCGAGGCGCTGGAGCGGTTCGACACCGTCCGGGCCCGGACGTTCCACCCGCAGGACTTCGAGGAGTTCTGCCTGCTGAACGGGCTGGACCCGGCCGAGCCCGCGGCCCGCGACCGCTACCTGGTCAACCCGGCCCTGCAGACCCAGCTGCTGGCCTATCAGGGCGAGGAGCTGGCCGGGGACTTCGTGCCGCGCCTGGTGCGCGCCCGGGAGAACGGGCTGACGCTCTGCCACGCCGACCTGCTGCTCGACGGGGGCCTGTACGGGGGCGCGGGCGCGTCCGACGAGGAGCACGCCGCCTGGGTGCGCGCCGCCTACGAGCGCGGGGGCGAGGTGTTCCGGCGGATTCTGGTCGGCGCGGGCGCCGGGGTGTACGAGCTGCGCCTGCGGGTGGACGCGCCCGGCGGCGGGCTGACCGCCGCGGCCCGGGTGCTCCAGTGGGAGGACGGCGTGGTCCGGATCAACGACGAGGACCTGGAGCTGGTCTGCGCGGTGCTCTGCACCGGGCTGGCCCTGGAGCTGCCGGGCGTCGCGGTGCTGCACGGCTCGCAGGGCTCGGCGGCCTCCTGCGGGGAGTACCTGCCGGCCTCCTGGGCCTGGTCGAGCGGCGGGCAGGAGTGGGCCCCGGCCGACCGGCCGGTCCGGCTGGACGGCGTGGCGGCGCAGCCCGGCTACAGCCTGGGGACGGTCTGCTGACGCCTCCGCCGCCCCGGGGTGGTGTGGCTACACCGCGGCGCGGCCCCCGGTCTGGGGAGCCGCGCCGTGACGTTTCTGCTTGCCAGCACTAGTGGCGCGAGTGCTGGATCGTGCCTGGATCCGCTGGCGGGAGCCGGTGCGGTGAGCCTCAGCTCGCATCCTCCTCGCGCACCGCACGGCGCGCGTCGGGGTTCAGCACGCCCCAGGAGATCAGCTGCTCGGTGAGGATCGACGGGGACTGGTCGTAGATCACGGCCAGGGTGCGCAGGTCGTCCTGGCGGATCGACAGCACCTTGCCGTTGTAGTCGCCGCGCTGGCTCTGGATGGTCGCCGCGTAGCGCTGCAGCGGGCCGGCCTTCTCGGAGGGGACCTGGGTCAGTCTCTCCAGGTCGAGGACCAGGCGCGGCGGCGGCTCGGCCGCGCCGCCGGGCGTACCGCCGGGCAGCAGCTCCTGGACCGGGACGCCGTAGAACTCCGCCAGTTCGGCCAGTCGCTGCACGGTGACCGCACGGTCACCACGCTCGTACGAACCGACGACGACTGCCTTCCAGCGCCCCTGGGACTTCTCCTCGACACCGTGCAGGGAGAGACCCTGCTGAGTGCGGATCGCTCGGAGCTTGCCTCCGAGTTGCTTCGCGTAGTCGCTGGACATTGATCTCCCCGGACGAGATTGCTTCGCGTTCAGTGGTGGGTCACGGGCGATTGCCGACGCCGTTACCGGTGGGTCCGACGTCCGTCTCGTAACTCACTGTGAGGTTACGTAGAGTAAGGTAGTTGCGTCAAGCCGAATGGGGCAGTCGTGCGAATGGCCCGCATCGGCGGCGCGTCCGGAGTGTTAACCCGGGGAAGCGGAATGGTGGACGTCTGTTTGCCGTCCGGCGCGCTGGTAGGATGACCGAAGCCCGCGCCCGGTCGGCGGGGGCCATCCCAGACATCCTTTAAGGCCCGTCCAGTGAGGCGGGGAAGGAGGTCCGCTTCGGCATGACCACACACCACGAACCCACGCCGCGGCCGCCGCACCAGGTGCTCGACGGCACGGACATCGCCCGGGTCGTCACCCGGATAGCGCACGAGATCGTCGAGCGCGCCAAGGGCGCGGAGGACGTCGTGCTGCTCGGCATCCACACCAGGGGCGTCCACCTCGCCCGCCGCCTGCACGACCGGCTGGCCCAGATCACCGGGCGCGAGATCCCGCTGGGCTCCCTGGACATCACCATGTACCGGGACGACCTGCGGCTGAAGCCCGCCCGGGCCCTGGAGCACACCGAGATCCCGCCCGGCGGCATCGACGGCAAGCTCGTCATCCTGGTCGACGACGTGCTCTTCTCCGGCCGCACCATCCGCGCCGCGCTCGACGCGCTGAGCGACATCGGCCGCCCGCGCGCCGTCCAGCTCGCCGTCCTGGTCGACCGCGGCCACCGCGAGCTGCCGATCCGCGCCGACTACGTGGGCAAGAACCTCCCCACCTCGCTGCGCGAGGCCGTGCAGGTGCGCCTCGCCGACCGCGACGGCGTGGACGCCGTCCTGGTCGGCGACCGCGACTTCGCCCAGCGCTCCTCGCAGGCCCTGGCCCCCCAGTCTTCCGAACCGCACCTCCCGGAGTAGCCCGCGTGAAGCGCCACCTCGTCTCCGCCGCCGATCTCAGCCGCGACGACGCGCTGCTGATCCTGGACACCGCCGAGGAGCTCGCCCAGCTCTCCGGCCGGGCCGTCAAGAAGCTGCCCACGCTGCGCGGCCGCACTGTCGTCAACCTCTTCTTCGAGGACTCCACCCGGACGAAGACCTCCTTCGAGGTCGCCGAGAAGCGGCTCTCGGCCGACGTCATCAACTTCTCCGCCAAGGGCTCCTCGGTCTCCAAGGGCGAGAGCCTCAAGGACACCGCGCTGACCCTCCAGGCGATGGGCGCCGACGCGGTGGTCATCCGCCACCACGCCTCCGGCGCCCCGGCCCGGCTGGCCCAGTCCGACTGGCTGCACGGCAGTGTGATCAACGCCGGTGACGGCACCCACGAGCACCCCACCCAGGCGCTGCTCGACGCCTTCACCATGCGCCGCCACCTCAACCCGGGCGCCGGCCAGGACCTCGCGGGCCGCCGGGTGACCATCGTCGGCGACGTCCTGCACAGCCGGGTCGCCCGCTCCAACGTCCACCTGCTGAACACCCTCGGCGCGCAGGTGACCTTCGTCGCCCCGCCGACCCTGCTGCCGATCGGGATCGAGAACTGGCCCTGCGAGGTCAGCTACGACCTGGACAGCGTGCTGCCCAAGACGGACTCGCTGATGATGCTGCGGGTGCAGCGCGAGCGGATGAACGCCGCGTTCTTCCCGACCGAGCGCGAGTACAGCCGCCGCTACGGCATGAACGGCCGCCGGATGGCCCAGCTGCCGGACCACGCGATCGTGATGCACCCCGGTCCGATGGTCCGCGGCATGGAGATCACCGCCGAGGTCGCCGACTCGCCGCGCTGCACCGCGATCGAGCAGGTCGCCAACGGCGTCTCCGTCCGGATGGCCGTCCTCTACCTGCTGCTCGGCGGCGCCGTCTTCGCCGACGCGCCCACCGACACCCCCCGTACCGACTCCGTGGAGACCGCCCAGTGACCAGCTACCTGATCCGCAACGCCAAGATCCTGGGCGGCGCCCCGCAGGACCTCCACCTCGCCGACGGCGTCGTCCAGGCGATCGGCACCGGCCTGACGGTCGAGGCGGACATCGAGATCGACGCCACCGGGCTGATCGCCCTGCCCGGCCTGGTCGACCTGCACACCCACCTGCGCGAGCCCGGCCGCGAGGACGCCGAGACCGTGCTCACCGGCACCCGGGCCGCCGCGATGGGCGGCTTCACCGCCGTGCACGCGATGGCCAACACCACCCCGGTGGCCGACACCGCCGGCGTCGTCGAGCAGGTCTGGCGGCTCGGCCAGGAGGCCGGCTACTGCGACGTGCAGCCGGTCGGCGCCGTCACCGTCGGCCTGGAGGGCAAGCAGCTCGCCGAGCTCGGCGCGATGCACGAGTCCGCCGCCGACGTCCGGGTCTTCTCCGACGACGGCAAGTGCGTGGACGACGCGGTGCTGATGCGCCGCGCCCTGGAGTACGTCAAGGCCTTCGACGGCGTCGTCGCCCAGCACGCCCAGGAGCCGCGGCTCACCGAGGGCGCCCAGATGAACGAGGGCCAGGTCTCCGGCGAGCTCGGGCTCGGCGGCTGGCCGGCCGTCGCCGAGGAGTCGATCATCGCCCGCGACGTGCTGCTCGCCGCGCACGTCGGCTCCCGGCTGCACGTCTGCCACCTCTCCACGGCCGGCTCGGTCGAGATCGTCCGCTGGGCCAAGTCCAAGGGCTGGGACGTCACCGCCGAGGTGACCCCGCACCACCTGCTGCTCACCGACGAGCTGGTCCGCACCTACGACCCGGTCTACAAGGTGAACCCGCCGCTGCGCACCGCCGAGGACGTCCGGGCACTGCGCGAGGCGCTCGCCGACGGCACCATCGACGCCGTCGCCACCGACCACGCGCCGCACCCGGCCGAGGACAAGGACTGCGAGTGGGCCGTGGCCGCGATGGGCATGGTCGGCCTGGAGACCGCGCTGTCGGTCGTGCAGCAGACCATGGTCGACACCGGCCTGCTGAACTGGGAGGGCGTCGCGGACCGGATGTCGCACCGCCCGGCCCGGATCGGCCGTCTCACCGGTCACGGCCGGCCGATCTCGGTGGGTGAGCCCGCCAACCTGGTGCTGTTCGATCCCGCGTACCGTGGTGCCGTGAACCCGGACAGCTTCGCCACCCGCAGCCGCAACACCCCCTACAAGGGCCTGGACCTGCCCGGACGGGTGCACGCCACCTTCCTGCGCGGGCGCGCCACCGTGCTGGCCGGCGAGCTCGCCGAGCGGGGCGAGGCGTGATGGACCGCGCCACGCTCGCCCAGGAGCAGGCGAAGGTCACCGACTGGCCCGGGTACATCGGCTGGTCCATCGGCCTGCTGATCGTGATCGGCCTCGTCTACTGGCTGATGCGCCAGGGCTGGAACTGGCGGCGCACCCTGCAGTCCGGGATCCCGCCGCTGCCGGCCGTGCCGGCCCGCGCCGGGCGCACCATCCTGGAGACCAGCGGCCGGTACCACGGCACGACCACCGCCGGGAACTGGCTGGACCGGGTCGTCGCCCACGGCCTGGGCACCCGCAGCCGCGCCGACCTCACCCTCGGCGAGGACGGCCTGCTGGTGCAGCGCCCGGGCGACGTCGACTTCTGGATCCCGGCCGAGCACCTGACCGGTGCCCGTACGGACTCCGGGATCGCCGGCAAGGTCGTCCCCTCCGGGCTGCTCGTCGTCACCTGGACGCACGAGGGCGCCGAGCTGGACTCCGGTTTCCGGGCCGACCACCCCGATGAGCACGCCGCCTGGGTCGAGGCGGTCGCCCAACTCGCAACACGTACGAAGACGAAGACGGAAGAGGCCGCGCAATGACCGCACCTGCCCCCACCACGCAGCGCCAACGGCGGGAACGAGTGCCTGCCGTGCTCGTCCTGGAGGACGGCCGGACGTTCCGCGGACAGGCCTACGGCGCCATCGGCGAGACCTTCGGCGAGGCGGTCTTCAACACCGGCATGTCCGGCTACCAGGAGACCCTCACCGACCCGTCGTACCACCGCCAGGTGGTCGTGATGACCGCCCCGCAGATCGGCAACACCGGCTGGAACGACGAGGACGACGAGTCCAAGCAGATCTGGGTCGCCGGCTACGTGGTGCGCGACCCCGCCCGGGTCGCCTCCAACTGGCGCTCCCGCCGCTCGCTCGACGAGGAACTGGTCAACCAGGGCGTCGTCGGCATCAGCGGCATCGACACCCGCGCGCTGACCCGCCACCTGCGCGAGCGCGGCGCGATGCGCTGCGGCATCTTCTCCGGCGAGGCGCTGGCCGACCAGGCCGCCCTGCTGGCCCGGGTGCAGCAGTCGCCCGAGATGAAGGGCGCCGACCTGTGCGCCGAGGTCGCCACCACCGAGGCGTACGTGGTACCCGCGATCGGTGAGAAGAAGTTCACCGTCGCCGCGCTGGACCTCGGCATCAAGGCGATGACCCCGCAGCGGATGGCCGAGCGCGGCATCGAGGTGCACGTGCTGCCGGCGAACTCCACCCTGGAGGACCTCTACGCCGTCAACCCGGACGGCGTGTTCTTCTCCAACGGCCCGGGCGACCCGGCCACCGCCGACCACCAGGTCGCCGTGGCGCAGGGCGTGCTGGAGCGCAAGACCCCGTTCTTCGGGATCTGCTTCGGCAACCAGATCCTCGGCCGCGCCCTGGGCTTCGGCACCTACAAGCTCAAGTACGGCCACCGCGGCATCAACCAGCCGGTGCAGGACCGCACCACCGGCACGGTCGAGGTGACCGCCCACAACCACGGCTTCGCCGTGAACGCCCCGCTGGACAAGGTGAGCGACACCCCCTACGGGCGGGTCGAGGTCTCCCACGTCTGCCTCAACGACGACGTGGTCGAGGGCCTCCAGGCACTCGACGTCCCCGCCTTCAGCGTGCAGTACCACCCCGAAGCGGCCGCCGGTCCGCACGACGCCGCCTACCTGTTCGACCGCTTCGTGAAGCTCATGGAGGGCCAGCGTGCCTAAGCGCTCTGACATCAAGTCCGTCCTGGTGATCGGCTCCGGTCCGATCGTGATCGGCCAGGCCGCCGAGTTCGACTACTCGGGTACGCAGGCCTGCCGGGTCCTCAAGGCCGAGGGCCTGCGGGTCGTGCTGGTCAACTCCAACCCGGCCACGATCATGACCGACCCGGAGATCGCCGACGCCACCTACGTCGAGCCGATCACCCCGGAGTTCGTCGAGAAGATCATCGCCAAGGAGCGCCCCGACGCGCTGCTGCCGACCCTGGGCGGCCAGACCGCGCTCAACACCGCGATCTCGCTGCACGCGGCGGGCACGCTGGAGAAGTACGGCGTCGAGCTGATCGGCGCCGACGTCGAGGCGATCAACAAGGGCGAGGACCGCGAGCTCTTCAAGGGCGTCGTCGAGGCCGTCAACGCCAAGATCGGCCACGGCGAGTCCGCCCGCTCGGTCATCTGCCACACCATGGACGAGGTGCTGGCCGGCGTCGACACGCTCGGCGGCTACCCGGTCGTCGTCCGCCCCTCCTTCACCATGGGCGGCGCCGGCTCCGGCTTCGCCCACAACGAGGAGGACCTGCGCCGCATCGCCGGCCAGGGCCTGACCCTCTCGCCGACCACCGAGGTGCTCCTGGAGGAGTCCATCCTCGGCTGGAAGGAGTACGAGCTGGAGCTGATGCGCGACAAGAACGACAACGTCGTGGTCGTCTGCTCCATCGAGAACTTCGACCCGATGGGCGTCCACACCGGTGACTCGATCACCGTCGCCCCGGCGATGACGCTCACCGACCGCGAGTACCAGATCCTGCGCGACATCGGCATCGCCGTCATCCGCGAGGTCGGCGTGGACACCGGCGGCTGCAACATCCAGTTCGCCGTCAACCCCGAGGACGGCCGGGTCATCGTCATCGAGATGAACCCGCGCGTCTCCCGCTCCTCGGCGCTCGCCTCCAAGGCCACCGGCTTCCCGATCGCCAAGATCGCCGCCAAGCTGGCCGTCGGCTACACCCTGGACGAGATCCCCAACGACATCACCGAGCAGACCCCGGCCTCCTTCGAGCCGACCCTCGACTACGTCGTCGTCAAGGTGCCGCGGTTCGCGTTCGAGAAGTTCCCGAGCGCCGACGCCACGCTGACCACCACCATGAAGTCGGTCGGCGAGGCGATGGCCATGGGCCGCAACTTCCCCGAGGCCCTGCAGAAGGCGCTGCGCTCGCTGGAGAAGAAGGGCTCCCAGTTCAACTGGACCGGCCCGCTCGGGGAGAAGACCGAGCTGCTGGTCAAGGCCACCGTGCCGACCGACGGCCGGATCAACACCGTGATGGACGCCATCCGGGCCGGCGCCACCCCGGAGGAGGTCTTCGAGTACACGAAGATCGACCCGTGGTTCGTCGACCAGCTCTTCCTGCTGGACGAGATCGCCGGCGAGCTGGCCGAGGCCGAGGAGCTCACCCCCGAGCTGCTGCGCCACGCCAAGCGGCACGGCTTCTCCGACCAGCAGATCGGCGAGATCCGCGGCCTGAAGCCGGACGTCGTCCGCGAGGTGCGGCACGCCCTCGGCATCCGCCCGGTGTTCAAGACCGTCGACACCTGCGCCGCCGAGTTCGCCGCCAAGACCCCGTACTTCTACTCGTCCTACGACGAGGAGAACGAGGTCGCCCCGCGCACCAAGCCCGCCGTGATCATCCTGGGCTCCGGCCCGAACCGCATCGGCCAGGGCATCGAGTTCGACTACTCCTGCGTGCACGCCTCCTTCGCGCTCGCCGACGCCGGGTACGAGACCGTCATGGTCAACTGCAACCCGGAGACCGTCTCCACCGACTACGACACCTCCGACCGGCTCTACTTCGAGCCGCTCACCCTGGAGGACGTGCTGGAGATCGTCCACGCCGAGCAGCAGGCCGGCCCGCTCGCCGGCGTGATCGTCCAGCTCGGCGGCCAGACCCCGCTCGGCCTGGCCCAGGCGCTCAAGGACAACGGCGTGCCGATCGCCGGCACCCAGCCCGAGGCGATCGACCTCGCCGAGGAGCGCGGCGCCTTCGGCCGCGTCCTGCGCGACGCCGGCCTGCCGGCCCCCAAGCACGGCACCGCCTTCTCCTTCGAGGAGGCCAAGGCGATCGCCGACGAGATCGGCTACCCCGTGCTCGCCCGCCCGTCCTACGTGCTCGGCGGCCGCGGCATGGAGATCGTCTACGACGAGGCCTCGCTCGCCTCCTACCTGGAGCGCCACGCGGGCCTGATCTCCGAGCACCCGGTGCTCATCGACCGCTTCCTCGACGACGCGGTGGAGATCGACGTCGACGCCCTCTACGACGGCACCGAGCTCTACCTCGGCGGCGTCATGGAGCACATCGAGGAGGCCGGCATCCACTCCGGCGACTCCGCCTGCGCGCTGCCCCCGATCACCCTCGGCGGCTACGACATCAAGCGCCTGCGCACCTCCACCGAGGCCATCGCACGCGGTGTCGGCGTCCGCGGCCTGATCAACATCCAGTTCGCCATGGCCGGGGACATCCTCTACGTGCTGGAGGCCAACCCGCGCGCCTCCCGGACCGTCCCGTTCACCTCCAAGGCGACCGCCGTGCCGCTGGCCAAGGCCGCCGCCCGGATCTCGCTCGGCGCCACCATCGCCGAGCTGCGCGCCGAGGGCCTGCTCCCGGCCGAGGGCGACGGCGGCACGCTGCCCGCCGACGCGCCGATCGCGGTCAAGGAGGCCGTGATGCCGTGGAGCCGCTTCCGCGACATCCACGGCCGCGGCGTGGACACCGTGCTCGGCCCGGAGATGCGCTCGACCGGTGAGGTCATGGGCATCGACAAGGTGTTCGGCACCGCCTACGCGAAGGCGCAGTCCGGCGCGTACGGCGCGCTGCCGACCAAGGGCAAGGTCTTCGTCTCGGTGGCCAACCGGGACAAGCGCAACCTGGTCTTCCCGGCCCGGGCGCTGGTCAACCTCGGCTTCGAGGTGCTCGCCACCGCCGGCACCGCCGAGGTGCTCCACCGCGGCGGCATCCCGTCCACGCTGGTGCGCAAGCACAGCGAGGGCGAGGGCCCGAACGGCGAGCGGACCATCGTCCAGCTGATCCACGACGGTGAGGTCGACCTCATCATCAACACGCCGTACGGCACCGGCGGCCGCCTCGACGGCTACGAGATCCGCACCGCGGCCGTGGCCCGCGCGGTGCCCTGCCTGACCACCGTCCAGGCGATGGGCGCGGCCGTGCAGGGCATGGACGCGCTGCTGCGCGACGAGGTCGGGGTGATGTCGCTCCAGGAGCACGCCGAGCTGATCAACGCCGGCCGCAAGTAGCACCACCGCAGTGGGGGGCACCGGAGCCAGCCGGGTGCCCCCCACTTCCATGAGCAAGCCCGTTATCCGCTCCGGGAGTTGAACCACCCTTGTACAAGCTTCTGTTCGACCTGCTCTTCAAGAGGATGGACCCCGAGAAGGCCCACCACCTCGCCTTCTTCTGGATCCGCCTCGCCTCCTCGGTGCCCGGCCTGCGCACCCTGGTGCGGCTGGTGCTCGCCCCGCGCGACCGGGCCCTGCGCACCCGCGCCCTCGGCCTCGACCTGCCCGGCCCGTTCGGCCTGGCGGCCGGCTTCGACAAGAACGGCGTCGGCATCGACGGCCTGTCGATGCTCGGCTTCGACTACGTCGAGATCGGCACCGTCACCGGCGAGGCCCAGCCCGGCAACCCGGCGCCCCGGCTCTTCCGCCTGGTCGAGGACCGCGCGCTGATCAACCGGATGGGCTTCAACAACCAGGGCTCGGCCCGGGTCGCCGCCCGGCTGGCCGCCCGCCCGCACACCAGCTCCACCCCGGTGCTCGGCGTCAACATCGGCAAGACCAAGGTGGTCGAGGAGGCCGACGCCGTCGCCGACTACGTGAAGTCCACCGAGCGGCTCGCCCAGTACGCCGACTACCTGGTGGTCAACGTCAGCTCGCCGAACACCCCCGGGCTGCGCAACCTCCAGGCCGTGGACCACCTGCGGCCGCTGCTCTCCGCCGTCCGCGAGGCCGCCGACCGCACCACCGCGCACCACGTGCCGCTGCTGGTCAAGATCGCCCCCGACCTGGCCGACGAGGACGTCGACGCGGTCGCCGACCTCGCCCTGGAGCTGGGCCTGGACGGCATCATCGCCACCAACACCACGATCGGCCGCGAGGGCCTGCGCGCCGACGCCGCGCGGGTCGAGGAGATCGGCATGGGCGGCCTGTCCGGCGCCCCGCTCAAGGCCCGCGCCCTGGAGGTCCTCCAGCGGCTGCGCGCCCGCACCGGGGGCCGGCTGACCCTCGTCTCGGTCGGCGGCATCGAGACTGCGGAGGACGCCTGGCAGCGGATCGTCCACGGCGCCGACCTGGTCCAGGGCTACAGCGCCTTCATCTACGAGGGCCCGTTCTGGTGCCGGCGGATCCACAAGGGCCTGTCCGCCAAGGTCCGCGCGGGCGGCTTCCGCAGCCTGGCCGACGCCGTCGGCAGCGCCGTCCGCGGCTCGTGAACACCCCCATCGGTTCTGGACCCACCGGTCCTGGAAAGGACGACATGACCCTCGCCCCGTTCGGCGCCCGGCTGCGCCAGGCCCTCGACACCCGCGGCCAGCTCTGCGTCGGCATCGACCCGCACGCCTCCCTGCTCGCCGCCTGGGGGCTCGGCGACGACCTCGCCGGGCTGGAGTCCTTCAGCCGCACCGTGGTCGAGGCGCTGGCCGACCGGGTGGCCGTGCTGAAGCCGCAGGCCGCCTTCTTCGAGCGCTTCGGCAGCAAGGGCGTCGCGGTGCTGGAGCGCACCGTCGAGGAGGCCCGGGCGGCCGGCGCGCTGGTCCTGATGGACGCCAAGCGCGGCGACATCGGCTCCACCATGGCCGCGTACGCCGAGGCCTTCCTGTCGCCGGGCAGCCCGCTGTTCTCGGACGCGGTGACGGTCAGCCCGTACCTGGGCTTCGGCTCGCTGCGCCCGGCCCTGGACCTGGCCCGGGAGCAGGGCTGCGGCGTGTTCGCGCTGGCGCTCACCTCCAACCCCGAGGGCGCCGAGGTGCAGCGCGCGGTGGGCGCGGACGGCGAGCCGGTCGCGGCCTCGGTGCTGCGGCAGCTGGCGGCCGAGAACGAGGGCGCCGCGCCGCTCGGCTCCTTCGGCGCGGTCGTCGGCGCGACGCTGGCCGACGCGGGCGTGGACCTGGCCATCAACGGCCCGCTGCTGGCCCCCGGGATCGGCGCCCAGGGCGCGACCATGGCGGACCTGCCGCGGGTCTTCGGCGCCTCGGTGATGAACGTGGTGCCGAGCGTCAGCCGCGACGTGCTCAAGCACGGCCCCTCGGTGCCGGCGCTGCGCGCGGCGGCGGAGCGCTTCGTCGGGGAGTTCGCGGAGGCCGTGTAGGGCCCGTCCTGCCGGTCAGCCCGGATCGGGAGTGATCGGCAAGACGGGTCCTGGTAGCGGGACCCGTCCTTCAGGTAGCGGGGTGGTGACCCTGCGGAGTGTCCGCAGGACCGCGCGGTGGCCGCCGAGTTGACGTGAGCGCCGTCACATCGGCCCCGCCAAAGTCTCGCAATCGCGGTCATTTTGCCCTGGAAAGTCCTGGTCGGCCTTGGCTGACCAGGACTTTTCGTGTTCTTTTCCTGACGTGGCGCCGCAATCCGGGTAGTGTCCGGCGATAGGTCATCGGCGAGCCGCGATTTCCGTGGCTCCCGCAGGTCAGGGCCTTGTGGTTCCCCTTGCGGACGGTGTCCTCGGTACCGAAACCAGTCCTAGCTCAATCCATCCATCCACACCCTGAGGTGAACGGCGTGGCCCTTCCGCCCCTTACCCCTGAACAGCGCACCGCCGCGCTCGCCAAGGCCGCCGAGGCTCGCCGGGAGCGCGCCGAGGTCAAGAACCGGCTCAAGCACTCCGGCGCCTCCCTGCACGAGGTGATCAAGGCCGGCAAGGCCGACAACGACGTGATCGGCAAGATGAAGGTCTCGGCTCTGCTCGAGTCCCTTCCCGGCGTCGGCAAGGTCCGCGCCAAGCAGATCATGGAGCGCCTCGGCATCAGTGAGAGCCGGCGTGTCCGCGGCCTCGGTACGAACCAGATCGCTTCCCTGGAGCGGGAGTTCGGCGGTGGCGCCGCCTGACCGTGCCCCCGTGGTCCCAGGATCCCCCGCGATCCGGGATAATCGGTGCATGAGTGAGCGTCCGCGGCTGACCGTGCTCTCCGGCCCTTCGGGGGTCGGCAAGAGCACGGTCGTCGCTCATATGAGGAAGATGCACCCCGAGGTCTGGCTCTCGGTGTCGGCGACGACCCGGCACCCGAGGCCCGGCGAGAAGAACGGGGTCCAGTACCACTTCGTCGACAACGACGAGTTCGACAAGCTGGTCGCCAACGGCGAGCTGCTGGAGTGGGCCGAGTTCGCCGGGAACCGTTACGGGACCCCGCGTGCGGCCGTGCAGGAGAAGCTGGAGCGCGGCGAGCCGGTGCTGCTGGAGATCGACCTCCAGGGCGCCCGGCAGGTGCGCGAGTCGATGCCCGAGGCGCAGCTGGTCTTCCTGGCCCCGCCGAGCTGGGACGAGCTGGTCCGCCGGCTGACCGGCCGGGGCACCGAGTCGCAGGACGTGATCGAGAAGCGGTTGGCGGCGGCCAAGATCGAGCTCGCGGCCGAGCCCGAGTTCGACACGACCCTTGTCAACACCTCGGTCGAGCAGGTAGCGGCCGAACTGCTAGCCTTGCTCGGTGTAGCCTGACCTGTCTGTCTTTTCCACCCTTTCGGAAGGTTTTAGCGTGTCCTCTTCCATGACCGCGCCCGAGGGCATCATCAACCCGCCGATCGACGAGCTGCTCGAGGCCACCGACTCCAAGTACAGCCTCGTGATCTACGCCGCCAAGCGCGCGCGCCAGATCAACGCTTACTACTCCCAGCTCGGCGAGGGCCTGCTGGAGTACGTCGGCCCGCTGGTCGACACCCACGTGCACGAGAAGCCGCTGTCGATCGCGCTGCGCGAGATCAACGCGGGCATGCTGACCGCCGAGGCGGTCGAGGCTGCCTGAGGCGGTCGCTGAATTTCCGGGAGGGCCCGGCGGAATCGTTTCCGCCGGGCCCTCCGGCGTTCCCGGCGCCGGAGCGCGGTGCGGAGCGCCGTACGGGGTCGGGCCGGGGCGCTGTGCGGGGCGGGGCCAAGGGGCCGTAGGGTGGGCGCGTTCCCGATGCGGAGCCCGATGCGGAGAAAGGCCGGTAGATGACTCTGAGTGCGGACGCCCCCCGCGTGGTCCTCGGCGTGAGCGGCGGGATCGCCGCGTACAAGGCGTGCGAGCTGCTGCGCCGCTTCACCGAGTCCGGCCACCAGGTCACCGTGGTGCCGACCGCGGCCGCGCTGCACTTCGTCGGCGAGGCGACCTGGGCCGCGCTGTCCGGCCGCCCGGCCGCCACCGAGACCTGGGAGCGCGTGCACGAGGTGCCGCACGTGCGGATCGGGCAGCAGGCCGACCTGGTCGTGGTCGCCCCGGCCACTGCCGACCTGATCGCCAAGGCCGCCCACGGCCTCGCCGACGACCTGCTGACCAACACCCTGCTCACCGCCCGCTGCCCGGTGGTGCTGGCGCCCGCCATGCACACCGAGATGTGGGAGCACCCGGCCACCCGGGACAACGTCGCCACGCTGCGTCGCCGGGGCGTGATCGTGCTGGAGCCGGCCGTCGGGCGGCTGACCGGCAAGGACACCGGCAAGGGCCGGCTGCCCGAGCCCTCCGCGATCTTCGAGGCGTGCAAGGCCGTGCTGCGCCGCGGCGGGCCGGTGCCGACCGACCTGGCCGGCCGGCACGTGGTGGTCTCGGCCGGCGGCACCCGGGAGCCGCTGGACCCGGTGCGCTACCTCGGCAACCGCTCCTCCGGCAAGCAGGGCTACGCGCTCGCCGTGACGGCCGCGGCGCGCGGGGCCCGGGTGACGCTGCTCTCGGCCAACGCCGAGCTGCCGGACCCGGCCGGGGTGGACGTGGTGCACGTCTCGACCGCGCTGGAGCTGCGCGAGGCGGCGCTGGAGGCGGTCAAGGACGCGGACGCCGTGGTGATGGCCGCGGCGGTGGCGGACTTCCGGCCCGCCGAGTACGCCACCGGCAAGATCAAGAAGGTCGAGGGGGTCGAACCGGCCGCGGTCGCGCTGGTCCGCAATCCGGACATCCTGGCCGAGCTCTCGGCCCACCGGGCCCGTTCGGGCCAACTGGTGGTGGGTTTCGCGGCGGAGACGGACGACGTGCTCGCCAACGGCCGCGCCAAGCTCGCGCGCAAGGGCTGTGACCTGCTGGTCGTGAACGAGGTGGGCAACGGAAAGGCCTTCGGCACGGACGTCAACGAGGCCGTGGTGCTGGGCTCGGACGGCGGCGAGACGGCCGTTCCGGTGGGCCCGAAGGAGGCGCTCGCGGACGTGGTCTGGGACCTGGTCGCAAAGCGGCTGGAAACAGGCGGCAACTGATCGGATTCGCTCGCGCGGCGGTCGAGAAATCCTGAAGCGGGTGACGTTCGGCGGAACCAGACCGTTAGACTCCAGGAATCAAGTCTTTCCGGAGTTCCCCGGTACGAGCCGGGGAACTTCAGTCAGCAGCCGCTGCAACCCCAGGGAGCGCTGTGTCTCGCCGCCTGTTCACCTCGGAGTCCGTGACCGAGGGACACCCCGACAAGATCGCTGACCAGATCAGCGACACCATCCTTGACGCTCTCCTGCGGGAGGACCCGACGTCCCGGGTCGCCGTGGAGACGCTCATCACCACCGGCCAGGTGCACGTGGCCGGCGAGGTGACCACCAAGGCGTACGCGCCGATCGCCCAGCTCGTCCGGGACAAGATCCTGGAGATCGGCTACGACAGCTCCAAGAAGGGCTTCGACGGCGCCTCCTGCGGCGTGTCGGTGTCCATCGGTGCCCAGTCGCCCGACATCGCGCAGGGCGTCGACACCGCGTACGAGGCCCGTGTCGAGGGTTCCACCCAGGGGGACGGCGCTGACGACCTGGACAAGCAGGGCGCCGGTGACCAGGGCCTGATGTTCGGCTACGCGTCGGACGAGACGCCCGAGCTCATGCCGCTGCCGATCACCCTGGCGCACCGCCTCTCCCGCCGCCTGACCGAGGTGCGCAAGAACGGGACCATCCCCTACCTGCGCCCCGACGGCAAGACCCAGGTCACCATCGAGTACGACGGCGACAAGGCCGTCCGCCTCGACACCGTGGTCGTCTCCACCCAGCACGCCAGTGACATCGACCTGGAGTCGCTGCTCACCCCGGACATCCGCGAGTTCGTCGTCGAGCCGGAGCTGAAGGCGCTGGCCGAGCAGGGCATCAAGCTGACCACCGAGGGCTACCGCCTGCTGGTCAACCCGACCGGCCGCTTCGAGATCGGCGGCCCGATGGGCGACGCCGGCCTCACCGGCCGCAAGATCATCATCGACACCTACGGCGGCATGGCCCGCCACGGCGGCGGCGCCTTCTCCGGCAAGGACCCGTCCAAGGTGGACCGCTCGGCCGCGTACGCGATGCGCTGGGTGGCGAAGAACATCGTCGCCGCCGGCCTCGCCCGCCGCGCCGAGGTGCAGGTCGCGTACGCGATCGGCAAGGCCGAGCCGGTCGGCCTGTTCGTGGAGACCTTCGGCACCGAGTCGGTGCCGGTCCTGGCGATCCAGAAGGCCGTCTCCGAGGTCTTCGACCTCCGTCCGGCCGCGATCATCCGCGACCTGGACCTGCTGCGCCCGATCTACTCCCAGACCGCCGCGTACGGCCACTTCGGCCGTGAGCTGCCGGACTTCACCTGGGAGCGCACCGACCGCGTGGAGCAGCTGAAGGCCGCCGTCCAGGACTGACGTCCTGCGCCCGGTGCCCGAGCGCCGGCCCGTAGCGTTCTGACGCTCGGCCCGTAGCGCCCGGAAGCGGCGCCCGTCCCCGTTCGGGGGTGGGCGCCGCTTCGTGCATTGTCGGTGTGACCTGGTAGTACTTGGTGGCGATGAGCAGCACAGGGGAGAACGGGGCCGCCGAGCCGGAGCAGCTGGCGTTCATCCGGGAGACGGTCAAGCGGGCCAAGCCGCGCACCTGGCACGGGGCCAAGCGGGCCGAACACCTGCCGGTGGCCCGGGTCGTGGTGGACAAGGGCGTGCTCACCATCGACAAGTTCTTCGACTACGCCGTGCCGGCCGCCATGGCCGAGGAGGCCCAGCCCGGGGTGCGGGTGCGGGTGCGGTTCGGGGCGCGGGTGGTGAAGGGCCAGCGCGAGGGCGGGGAACTGCACGACGGGTTCATCGTCGCCCGGCTGGAGAAGAGCGACTTCGCCGGCCCGCTCGCCCCGCTGGCCCAGGTGCTCTCGCCCGAGCCGGTGCTCACCCCGCAGCTGCTGCGGCTGTGCCGGACCGTCGCCGACCGGTACGCCGGGACGCTGGCCGACGTGCTCCAGCTGGCCGTCCCGCCCCGGCACGCCAAGGCCGAGGCCGAACCCTCGCCCCCGCCGCTGCCGCGCCCGGCCGCCCCGGCCCCCGGCGGCTGGCAGCGCTACCCCGCCGGGCCCGACTTCCTCGCCTCGCTCACCGCCGGCGGCTCGCCGCGCGCGGTCTGGGCGGCGCTGCCCGGGCCCGGCTGGCCGTACGAGATCGCACGCGCCGTGGCCGCGACCCTGGCGGGCGGGCGCGGGGCGCTGGTCGTGCTCCCGGAGGGGCGCTCGGTGGCCCGGGTCGACCAGGCACTGACCGAACTGCTCGGCCCCGGGGCGCACGTGGCGCTGGAGGCCGACCTCGGCCCGCGCGAGCGGTACAAGCGCTGGCTCGCGGTGAGCCGGGGCTCGGTGCGCGCCGTGATCGGGACCAGGGCCACCATGTTCGCGCCGGTCCGGGACCTCGGGCTGGTCGTCGTCTGGTCGGACGGCGACGGCAGCCACAGCGACCCGCGCGCCCCGCACCCGCACGTGCGCGAGGTGGCGCTGCTGCGGGCCGCCGACGAGGGCGCCGCGGTGCTGCTCGGCGGGCACGCGGTGACGGTCGAGGGCGCGCAGCTGGTCAGCACCGGCTGGGCGCGCCCGCTGGTCGCGGACCGCGAGACGGTGCGGCAGGCCGCGCCCCGGGTGCGGACCGTCACCGACCAGGACCAGCACCGGGACGCCGCCGCCCAGGCCGCCCGGCTGCCCTCGGTGGCCTGGGAGGCCGCCCGGGAGTCGCTGGCCGCCGGGCACCCGGTGCTCATCCAGGTGCCCCGGCGCGGCTACGTGCCCCGGCTGGCCTGCGGGCGCTGCCGGACCCCCGCCCGCTGCCGGCGCTGCGAGGGGCCGCTGGAGGCGCCCTCGGCGGACGCCACGCTGTGCTGCGCCTGGTGCGGGGAGCCGGAGAACGACTGGCACTGCCCCGAGTGCGGGTCCTTCCGGCTGCGGGCCCAGGTGGTCGGGGCCCGGCGGACGGCGGAGGAGCTGGGCAAGGCGTTCCCGCGCATCCCGGTGCGGACCTCGGGCCGGGACGCGGTGCTGGCCACCGTGCCGGACGAATCCTCCCTGGTGATCTCCACGCCCGGCGCGGAACCGGTGGTCGAGGGCGGCGGCGGGTACGGGGCCGTGCTGCTGCTGGACGGCTGGGCGCTGCTCGGCCGGCCGGACCTGCGGGCGGGGGAGGAGACGCTGCGGCTCTGGCTCACGGCGGCCGCGCTGGCGCGGTCCTCGACGGAGGGCGGGACGGTGGTCGTGGTCGCCGAGCCCTCGGCCCGTCCGGTGCAGGCACTGGTCCGGTGGGACCCGCTGGGGCACGCCGGGCTGGAACGGGACGAACGGGCGCAGCTGCACTTCCCGCCGGTGTCCCGGATGGCCTCGGTGAGCGGCAGCCCCTCGGCGGTCGCGGACCTGCTGAACCTGATCCGGCTGCCGGAGGAGGCGGACGTGCTCGGGCCGGTGCCGTCGCCGGCGCTGCGGGGGGAGGAGCAGGAGCGGGCGCTGCTGCGGGTGCCGCCCGGGCAGGGGGCCGCGCTGGCGGCGGCGCTCAAGGCGGCGCAGATCGCGCGGATCGCGCTGCGGACGGCGGAGCCGGTGCGGGTGCGGGTGGATCCGACGGACATCGGCTGAGACGGACATCGGCTGAGGGGCGGGGGTCGGGGGCTTCGGGGGCTCGCGGGTGGGTGCGTCGCGTTCGGGGGCTTGGGGACCGGCGGCCCGGCGGGGCGGGGTGAGTGGGCCACCCCGCCCCGGACGGCCCGGGTGCGTGGCTCGGTCAGCCGCGCAGCGGGATGCCGGGTCGGTCCGCCTGGGGGCGGTCGACGGGGGTGCTGCGGTCGGTCGTGGTGCGGTCGACGGGGGTGCGGTCGATCGTGGTGCGGTCGATGCCGGGGCGGTCCAGCGGGCCCCGGTCCAGCGCGCCCCGGTCGATGCCGGCGCGGCCGATGCCGGTTCGGTCGATGGGCGTGCGGTCGATCGTGGTGCGGTCCATCGGCGTGCGGTCGATGCCGGTGCGGTCGATCGTGGCGCGCTCCAGGGCGCGACCGTCCAGGCCGCCCTGGCGGGCCGCCGGGACGGTCGTGGCCAGTCCGGTGCGCTCGGTGCCCGTGGGCAGCTCCTCGGAGCGGTCCGGACGGGCCTGGCCCGGGACGGCGCCGCTCGCGGCGAGGAGTTCGCTGGTCGGCCGGCGCATCCCGTAGCGCCGGTGCACCGCCTGCTTGGTGACCCCGAGGGCGGAGCCCACCGAGTCCCAGGAGAACCCCAGCGCCCGGTCGAACTCGACCGCCGCCGCCACCAGGGTCTCCACGCTCTCCCGCAGCTCCTGTGCCAGGCGCACGGTCGGCGCCGGCGCCCGCCCGTACACCACGAAGCCGGCCGAGGTGCTCGGTCGGCGCGGACGGTAGACGTTGCCCAGTTGAGCGGTGAGCGTCCGCAGCGCGTCGACCTGCCGCCTCACCCGCTCGATGTCCCGCACCAGCAGGTGCAGGCTCGCCCGCGCCCGGGCGTCGTGGTTGATCTGCTCGGCCATGGCCTACGTGCCACCTTCCGTACGGTTCAGCTCGGCCGGGACGCGGTGTCCCGTGCGCCCGGCCCCGGTCAATCTCTCTTGACCAACGCCGAAGCGGGGGCCGGGGTAACGCGGCTCGGCACAGTCGGGGCGTGCCGGGCGGCGATCCGGCGGCGATCCGGTGCTGATCCGGCGCCGGTCCGGGCCCTGAGGCGGTGCCGGTCCGGTGCCGGTCCGGACTCCGGGGAAGCCCTCGGCGGGCGGCCGCGCGGGTTGCATAGACTGGCGGGTGAACCAGCCGCCGACCGCAGCCCGCGCCCCTACGGACAGGAGCCCGTACCCCGTGGCGATCCAGCCGATCCGTCTCTTCGGAGACCCCGTCCTGCGGTCCACCGCCCAGCCGGTGACCACCTTCGACAAGGAACTGCGCAAGCTGGTCGGCGACCTCACCGACACCATGCTGGACGCCCCCGGCGCCGGCCTCGCCGCGCCGCAACTCGGCGTCTCGCTGCGGGTGTTCACGTACCACGTGGACGGCGCCACCGGGCACCTGATCAACCCGGACCTGTCGCTGAGCGAGGAGGAGCAGGACGGCCCCGAGGGCTGCCTGTCGCTGCCGGGCCTGCGCTACGACACCACGCGCGCGTACGGCGTGGTGGCCAAGGGCTTCAACATGTACGGCGATCCGGTGACGGTGGAGGGCACGCAGTTGCTCGCCCGGTGCATCCAGCACGAGACCGACCACCTGGACGGCATCATCTTCATCGACCGGCTGGACCGCGAGCAGCGCAAGGCCGCGCTGAAGGCGATCCGGGAGGCGGACTGGGGCGCCGGGCCGGCCCCGGTGGTCAAGGTCTCGCCGCACAGCACCTTCGGTTCCGCCCGCTGAGTCCGGCCGGTTCCTTCGGTTCCGTCGCTGCCGGCGGTCCTGGTGGCCCCGGTGGTCTTCCCCGGTCGTTGTCGGTCTTCGTTGGTTTCTTGAACTTCCGTTTGCAGAAAGGCACTTGATGCGTCTCGTCTTCGCCGGCACCCCCGAGGTCGCCGTTCCCGCCCTGGACGCCCTGCTCGCCTCGGACCGGCACGAGGTCGTCGCCGTGGTCACCCGCCCCGACGCCCCGGCCGGGCGCGGGCGCAAGCTGGTCGCCAGCCCCGTCGCCCAGCGCGCCGAGGAGGCCGGGATCGAGGTCCTCAAGCCGGCGAAGCCCAGCGACCCGGACTTCGTCGCCCGGCTCACCGAACTCGCCCCCGACTGCTGCCCGGTGGTCGCCTACGGCGCGCTGCTGCGCCCCGGCACCCTGGAGATCCCCAAGCACGGCTGGGTCAACCTGCACTTCTCGCTGCTGCCCGCCTGGCGCGGCGCGGCCCCGGTCCAGCACGCGGTGCTGGCCGGCGACGAGGTCACCGGCGCGTCCACCTTCCTGATCGAGCAGGGCCTGGACTCCGGCCCGGTCTACGGCGTGATCACCGAGGAGATCCGCCCGACCGACACCAGCGGCGAGCTGCTCACCCGGCTCTCCCTCTCCGGTGCGCGGCTGCTCGCGGCCACCATGGACGGCATCGAGGACGGCTCCCTGCACGCCGTGCCGCAGCCGGCCGAGGGCGTCACGCTCGCGCCGAAGATCAGCGTCGAGGACGCGCGGATCGACTGGAGCCACCCCGCGCTGCGGATCGACCGGGTGGTGCGCGGCTGCGCGCCGGCGCCGGGGGCCTGGACGGAGTTCCGGGGTGAGCGGCTGAAGGTCACCGGGCCGGTCAGGCTGCTGCCGGACTCCACCGAGCTGGCGCCGGGAGAGGTCGCGATGGCGGGCAAGAACAGCGTCCGGGTCGGGACCGGCAGCCACGACATCGAGCTCGGGGAGGTGCGTCCGCAGGGGAAGAAGGAGATGCGGGCCGCCGACTGGGCCCGGGGCGCGCGCCTGGAGGCGGGGGAGCGCTTCGGGGGCTGACGCTCCGGTTTGGCGCTACTGTTCGTTTGAGATCGTCCGTGTTCGTTCGACTTCGTTGTCGTCCGATTGCGTTGTCGTCCGAGTTCGTTGCTAACCACCGTTCGTTGATAACCACCGCAGCACCTTGAGGCACCTGTGACCACCCCCAGCGCCAAGCGCGCCCCCCGCCCGCACCGCCGCCCGAAGAAGGACCCGGCCCGGATCGTCGCGTTCCGCGCGCTGCGTGCCGTCGACGAGCGCGACGCGTACGCCAACCTGATCCTGCCCTCGCTGCTCCGCGAGGCCGAGCAGAAGGGCATGGACCGGCGCGACGCCGCCCTCGCCACCGAACTGGTCTACGGCACCCTGCGCCTGCAGGGCACCTACGACGCGGTCATCGCCGCCTGCATCGACCGGCCGCTCGGCAAGGTCGACCCGCCGGTGCTGGACGTGCTCTCGCTCGGTGCCCACCAGCTGCTCACCACCCGCATCCCCAGCCACGCGGCCGTCTCGGCGACCGTCGAGCTGGCCCGGGTGGTGCTCGGCGACGGCAAGGCCAAGTTCGTCAACGCCGTGCTGCGCCGGATCAGCGCCCACGACCTGGATGCCTGGATCGAGAAGGTCGCCCCGCCGTACGACAAGGACGCCGAGGACCACCTGGCGGTCGTGCACTCGCACCCGCGCTGGGTGGTCTCCGCGCTCTGGGACTCGCTCGGCCGCTGGCAGCCGGACGCCTCCGGGCGCGCCGCGATGGAGGACCTGCTGCGGGCCGACAACGAGCGGCCCGAGGTCACCCTGGTCGCCCGCCCCGGCCGGGCCACCGTCGACGAGCTGGCCGACGCGCTGCCCGAGGCCGAACCGGGCCGCTGGTCCCCGTTCGCCCTGCGGCTCGCCGAGGGCGGCGACCCGGGCGCGGTCGCGGCGGTCCAGGAGAACCGGGCGGGCGTGCAGGACGAGGGCAGCCAGCTGGTCGCGCTGGCACTGGCCGCGGCGCCGCTGGACGGGCCGGACCGGCTCTGGCTGGACGGCTGCGCGGGCCCCGGCGGCAAGGCCGCGCTGCTCGGCGCGCTGGCCGCCGAGCGGGGCGCGGCGCTGGTCGCGAGCGAGAAGCAGCCGCACCGGGCCCGGCTGGTGGCACGGGCGCTGGCGGGCAACCCCGGCCCGTACACCGTGATCGCGGCCGACGGGACGCGCCCGGCCTGGCGGTCCGAAGGCTTCGACCGGGTGCTGGTCGACGTGCCGTGCTCCGGCCTCGGCGCGCTGCGCCGCCGCCCGGAGGCGCGCTGGCGGCGCCGGCCGGCGGACATCGCCGCCTTCGGCCCGCTCCAGCGGGACCTGCTGCGTTCGGCCATCGAGGCCACCCGGGTCGGCGGCGTGGTCGGCTACGCGACCTGCTCGCCGCACCTCGCGGAGACCCGGGCGGTCGTGGACGACGTGCTGCGGGCCGAGGGCGGCCGGGTCGAGTGGATCGACGCGCGCCCGCTGCTGCCCGGCGTCCCGGCGCTCGGCGACGGCCCGGACGTGCAGCTGTGGCCGCACCTGCACGGGACGGACGCGATGTACCTGGCGCTGCTGCGGCGTACCGCCTGACGGCGGGGTGCCGATGCCGCCTCCCCGGTCGGGGTCGCATCCCCGGCCGGGGTCGTCGCTTCGGCCGGGGTCGTCGCTTCGGCGGGGAGGCCGGCCGGTCGGCTCCGGCAGGTGAACCGCCGCCTGTCCGGGCGGGGTTGACGCGGCGTCGGATGTCGGCTTCCATGGCTGCTGTGTAGCCGCTCGGCTGCATGATCTTTGGGGGGCAGGCTTCGTCGCGTCGAGCGGCGGAAGCCGGGGAAGCAACCCCACAAGACATGCGGCGCGATGCGGCTGTTTCGTTGTGTGGAGTCGGATCCTCGGCGCTGCCCTCCCCGGCCGTGGGAGGCGGCAGTGTCATCGGAGATTCGACGTTCGACGGGGGAGCCTGCCGGTTCGCGGGGTGACGGTGGTGCCGGGACGGACGGCCGCGCGCTCGATCTGATCGCCCTGATGTCGATCCTGGCGGTGTGCACCCTGATCTGCCTGCTGGCCGGTACGGGGGCGCTCCAGGCGGTCATCGGCGCGGCGGGCATCCTGTTCGCCGCCTGGCGGACACCGCGGCGCTCCGGGCGGGAGGAGGGGCGTCGGCGCGGGCCCCGTGGGTGAGACGGGGGCGGCCGCGGCCGTGGGCGGCTTGCATCTCCTGTAGGGGGAGGTAGCAGGGTGGTGGCCATGAACGGCGACGCGCTCTGGACGATCGGTGAGCTGGCCCGGCGCACGGGGCTGACGGTCAAGACCGTCCGCTTCTACTCGGACCAGGGGATCGTGTCGCCGGCCGACCGCAACCCGGCCGGCCACCGGCGGTACGGCCCCGAGGCCGTCGCACGCCTCGAACTGGTCCTTGCCCTGCGGGAACTCGGGCTCGGACTGCCCGCGATCCGACGGGTGGTGGAGCGTGAACTGACGCCGGCCGACGTCGCCGCCGCGCAGGCGGAGGCGATCGACCTCCAGATCCGGGTGCTGCGGCTGCGGCGGGCGGTGCTCGGGGCGGTGGCCCGGCTCGGTTCCACACCTGAGGAGTTGACGCTCGTGCACCGGTTGGCCCGGCTCACGGAGGATGAACGGGGACGCCTGATCGGGGAGTTCCTGACAGGGGTGTTCGGCGGGATCGAAGACGGCGGGATCGAAGACGGCGGGGTCGGGGGCGGCGGGCGGTTCGCCGCGGTGGCGCGCTCGTTGACGCCGGAGCTGCCGGAGGAACCGTCGGTCGAACAGGTCGAGGCCTGGGTGGAGTTGGCGCAGCTGGCGGGGGATGCCGGGTTCCGGGCGCTGCTGCGCGGGCTCGCCGAGGCGGAGGCCGCGGAGGCGGCCGGCACGGGGCTGCCGAGGCCCGGACTGGCGGTGGCGGTGCGGGAGTTGGCCGGGCCGGCGGTCGCGGCCGGGGTGGAGCCCGGGTCGGCGGAGGCGGCGGCGGTCGTCGCGGTGCTGGTGGAGCGGTACGGGCGGTGCTGTGCGGGGGCGGTGCCGGGGGAAGCCGGGGCGGTGCGCGACCGGTTGGCGGAGCGGCTGGGGGCGCTGGCCGATCCGCGGCGGGAGCGGTACCTGGAGCTGCTGGCGGTGGTCAACGGTTGGGCCGCGCCCGAGAGTTGGGCGGCCGAGGTGGACTGGGCGGTGCGCGCGGTGGCGTGAGTCGGGGCTGCTCGGCGGCGAGGTGGCGAGGTGGCGAGGTGGCGAGGTGGTGGGGCCGTGGGGCCGTGGGGCCGTGGGTCTGTACGGCTACCGGCGGGTGGGGCCGGAGAAGGTGGTAAGGAAGGCGTGGGCCTGGGCACGGAGGTGGTCGACCGGCGGGTCCTCGCAGATCACCTCCAGGCCGAGTCCGGTCGCCCGGCCCAGGTCGTAGTAGGACTGGTAGGCGAGGTACGGGCGGTGGTCGTCGGTGGGGTCGAGGCCGACGGCGAAGGTCGCGAAGTGGGGCTGCGGCCCGCCCGGGGCGGGGGCCGGCCCGCTGCGGGAGAGCTGCCACTCGAACTCGTACGGCTCGGGTTCGGCGGGCAGGTCCAGCAGGGCCTGGGCGAGCCGGCGGACCTCGTCCGGGTTCGCGAAGGGGATCGACTCCGACGAGGAGGGGGCCGAGGCGAGCAGTTCCCAGGCGTCGCCGTTGTGGCCGACGGTCAGGGCCCACTCGCCGCTCGGGTCCTGCCAGCGGCAGCTGATGATCGGGTCCACGGCGGTCAACCTCCCTGTGGCGCTGGATCGTTCGTACCTCATCATGGTGGCACACCGGTCGCTGCGGGGGCCTCGGCCGCGAGCCGTCCTCGGGCCCGTTGCCAGGCTTCCTGGAGCGTGCGGCAGCCGTGGCCCGCTCTGGGTGCGCCCTGCGGGGCGGGTCGGTCAGCCGGTCAGTCGGTGACGGGGGCCGGGTGCCAGGGGCGGTCGGGGCGGGTCTGGACCGGGGCGGAGGTGAGGCGCAGCGCGTACACCTCGCGGTCGGTGGCCTCGTACGGGACCCGGCCGAGGTACTCGTGGCCGGTCAGGTGGCACCAGGCGGGGAGGTCGAGCGGGGCGGCGGGGTCGGTGGTGTGGATGTGGACCACCGCGCCGGCGGGGAGGTGCGCGATCCGGGCGCGCAGCCGGAGCAGGAGCTGGACGCAGAGCAGGCCGGTGCCGTCGATGGTGAGGTCGGGGGCGTTCGGGGCGTCGGGGGTGGCGGTTTCGGGGGTCCCTGCGGTGGCGTCGGGGGCGGTCATCGGGGCTTCTCCTGGGTGATGCGCCAGAGGCGGCGGGGCAGTTCGCCCTCCTCGAAGGGGTGGACGTCGGTCAGGTGCCAGCCTTCGGCGAGCCTGTCCACCAGCTCGCGGGGGAAGAAGTGGACGGCGAAGCCGCCGTGCTCCCAGATGTCGTCCCCGTGGCCGGTGCCGGCGCCGTAGTGGGCGTCGCCGGTGTGGCGGACGGTGTGGACGAGGGTGCCGCCCGGGCGCAGGACCCGGCGGACCTCGGCGACGAGCGCCTCGATCTCCCCGGTGGAGAGCGCCATGCAGAGCAGCATGTGGGCGAAGACCGCGTCGACGGAGGCGTCGGGGAGGGGCAGCGGGTCGCGGACGTCGTGGGCGAGGACCGAGAGCCGGTCGGCCAGGCCCTGGTCCGCCGCGGTGGCGCGCAGCTGCTCCAGGCCGGTCGGGCTGAAGTCGGCGGCCAGCACGCGGAAACCCGCCCGGGCGAAGTACAGCGCGTCGCGTCCGTGACCGGCGCCGAGTTCCAGCACCTCCCGGGCCCCGGCGGCGGCGAACACTCCGGCGGCGTACTCGGCGGGGGCGGAAGGCCGCTCGCCGTACATCCCCGGGTTGGCGGTGTAGGTCTGCTGCCAGTGCGCGCGTTGGGCGTCCGCGAGGGCGCGCTCCGGGCCGGGCCCGGTGTCGGGGGTGTCGGTCATGGTGCGGCCCTTCGCGGGGGTGGGGTGGTGCGGGTGGTGCCAGTGGTGCCAGATGGCACGGAGGTGCCCGTGGTGTGGGGCCAGCCTAGGAGGTGGGCTCGGGTGGAGGGTGTGGCGGGGTACGGAAGGTCGTGCGCGGGGGCGGTGAGGCGGGCGGATCAGCCGAGGTGCCGGCCCGGGGCGGTGCCGCCGAGGCGGGTGAGCAGGGTGGACAGCCGGCCGAGGTCCTCGGCGCTCCACTGCTCGGCCGCGAAGTGCTCGGCGGCGACCTTGCGGGCGGTGTACAGCATCTCGGCGAGCCGCTCGCGGCCGGTCGGGGTGAGGGCGGCGTAGGTGACCCGGGCGTCGCGGGCGGCGGCCTCGCGGGCGACCAGGCCGATCCGCTCCAGCGGTGCGAGGCCGCGGGTCACGCCGGAGGCGGTGAGCCCGAGGGCCTCGGCGAGGTCGACCCGGCGCATCCGGCCGCCGGGGGCCTGGGAGAGGTGGAGCAGCATGGTGAAGTCGGCCAGGCTGACGCCGTGCAGGCGGCTGAGGCCCGCGTCGAAGCGCTTGACCACGGCGGTCTGGGCGCGGACCAGCCGCAGGGCGGTGTCGAGGGGATCGGGGCTCGGGTTCGTCGCGGCTGGTGCGGTCGCGGCCCGGTCCACCTGGTCCGGCTGCTGCTGGTCTGAACGCTGATGGTCTGGACGCTCTGTCATTGCCACCTCCTTGACTGCTCAAGTATAGCGCTAGGGCGAGCCGTCAAGGAGGTGGCGGAGGGGGAGGGGAGGGGTGGGTCAGTGCGCGGTGTTGGCGGCGCGGCGCTGACGCTTGCCGAGCGGGGCCTGGGAGAGGTCCTCGGCCTGGGAGCGGAGGTTCTTGTAGCCGTAGCCGCGTTCGATGAGCCAGTCCCGCGCCGACTGCTCGGCCCGCTCGGTGGCCTCCAGGATGTCCTCCTCGGCCTCGCCCTCGTCGAGGAAGCGGAAGGTGAAGGCGGCCCGGGCGGAGAGGTCGTAGCTGAGGTGGCCCTCGCGGGTGAAGGCGGCGCGCAGCACGTCGTGCTCGGGGGCGGCGGCGAGCAGTTCGGCACGCTGGTCGGCGGTGAGGCCGTCGAAGACGCCGCGCACCATGATGCGGAAGGTTCGAGTGGTCATCCCCCGACCATAGGCAGTGCGGGCCGCCGACCGCCAACGTGATTCCTGGGCCGGGCGCTTCTCGGTGACGGTCGGTGGTCGCGGGTCTCCTTGGGTGCCCGTAGGCGGTCGTCGGGTGGTCGCCGGTGGTGGTGGGCGCCGGTCAGCCGGGGGTGAGTGCTTCGGCGAGCTCGTCCGCGTACCGGGTGAGCCGGTCGAGCCCGGGGCCTCCTCGGGCGCGCCGGAAGCCGTGCCGCCGACCGTGGAAGGCGGCCTGGACGGCGTGGAGTTGGGTCCAGCGGCGGAGGCGTTCGCGGTCCAGCTCGGCGGCCTCGGCGAAGACGTCGAGCGCGCGGAGGAGAGCGCGCTGCCGGTCCGGCGCGTCGAGCAGCGTCAGGGCGTGGACCTTGAGCAGCGCACCGCCGTCGTAGGCGCGGTCTCCCACGTAGCCCTTGGGGTCCACGGCCAGCCAGGGTTCGCGCTCCGCCCGCAGGATGTTGCGGGGGTGGAGGTCCCCGTGGACGAGCACGTCCGGCTGGGTGCGGGCGAGTTCGCGGACGGTGGCGAGGGCGGCGCCGACCGTGCGGGCCGGCAGGGGGTGGGAGAGGGAGGCCGCGTCGGCGCGCAGGCCGGCCTCCCATTCCGCGGCCTGCTCGCTCAGCCGGGGCAGGCCCGGGGGCGCCGGGACGGCGAGCCGCCGGCTGAGCCGCCCGGCGACCGTCGGCACCTCGTCGCCGTCCCGGGCCTCCGCGAGCGTGGTCGGGCTCGCCCGTTCGAGCAGCATCGCGAAGCGCTCGTCGTCCCGTTCGTAGAGCCGGACGGCGCCCCGGCCCGCCCACACCGCGAAGGCGTCCGGCTCGTGCACGTTGCCGGGGTGGGGGAACGAGACCTTCAGTACGGCCACGCGCTCGGCCGCCTGCCGGACCGGGAGGATCAGGCCGACCCCGCCGTGGGTGGCGGCGCCGTCCGGCACGCAGCCCCAGCGTTCCAGCAGCTCGGCGGCGAGGCCGGGGAGTTCGGCGATCCAGGCCGCGCCGGGGGCTCCCTCACGGTCGATGGTGGTGCGGGCGAGCCCGCCGGGGATGCTGATCATCTGCTTCCTTTCGACGGTGGGGGGAGGGCGCTGGTGTGGCTTGCCGGTTCGGTCCGGTTCGGTCCGGTTCGGTCCGGTCCGGTCGGGCTCAGGGGGCGAAGGGACCGAAGGTCGTGACGGCGAGGCGGAGCACCGGTGCCGGGGTGCCGCTCCCGGCGCCGACGGAGTAGACCAGCCGCCTGCGCAGGTCCGGGGTGGTGAAGACGCCGTCGGAGTACCCGAGGTCGTGCCCGGTCTTGCCCCAGAGCACCGTGCC
This sequence comes from Kitasatospora sp. NPDC056800, assembly GCF_042789775.1. Classification (NCBI taxonomy): domain Bacteria; kingdom Bacillati; phylum Actinomycetota; class Actinomycetes; order Kitasatosporales; family Streptomycetaceae; genus Kitasatospora; species Kitasatospora sp. NPDC056800. The sequence goes on from NZ_JBHUAL010000003.1 coordinate 101,603, forward strand.
GTCCTGCAGCGGGACGGCCATCAGTCCGGCGCTGTAGCAGGCCCGACCCTTGTCCGGACCGAACAGGCACTCGCCCGCTCCGCGTACGGGCACCAGCCGGCCGGAGGCGTCGCGCGGCAGGGTGAGCAGGTCGTGCAGCTGCTGCGGAGGCAGGAGTTCGCCGTCGAGCAGGGCGCGCAGGAACCTGTCCAGGTCGGCCGGGGTGGACACCATCGACTCCGGGTTGCCGCCCTGCTCGGAGACGTCCGTCGGGGTGTCGGCGCTGTCGGGGACGTAGCCGGCCAGGTGGGGCTCGGGCATCGCGGGCCTGCCCTCCGTCACCTCGGTGTGCCGCAGGCCGAGCGGCTTCAGGATGCGGGCCGTCACCTCCTCCCTGATCGTGTGCCCCGTCACCTGCTCGATGATCCGGCCCGCCACCCGGTAGTTGAAGTTGTTGTATTCCTGCTCGATGCCCGGATCGAAGGCCGGGCCGGCCTCGGGCAGGCCGCGCTCCGGGTGGGGCCGGAGCGTCCGCTGGACGACCAGGTCGAGCGTCTCGATCGCGAAGCGGTTGGCGATCAGGCCGTCGCGCTTCTCCAGCTCGGTGCCCTCGAGTTCCGGGCCCTCGACGGCCTGCGGAAGTCCGCTGGTGTGGTCGAGGAGTTGACGGACGGTGATCGGCAGCGTGAAGCTCGCGGGCAGCGTGCCGGGCAGGTACTGCTGGACGGTGCCGTCCAGGGAGATCCGCTGCTCGGCGGCGAGTTGGAGCAGCACCGCGGCGACGAAGGTCTTGTTGATGCTGCCGATCCGGAACGCCGCGTCCGGCGCCACCGGCCGCCCGCTCACCGGATCGTCGGCGCTGCCGCGCCAGACCAGGCCGTCGGCCGTCACCCGGGCGACCGCGCCCGCCACCGGGTCGCCCGGCCGGGCGGCGATCGCGGCGTCGAGGGCAGCCGGATCGAGGACAGCCGGACCGAGAGCGGCCGGAGCAGGCGTGGCGGCGAAGGCGGGTGCGGTGGATGCGGACGCCGCCGCGAGGAGCAGGGCGGCGAGGCCCCGCGCGAGGGTGGCGGGTTTGCTGACGGCCATGTGCCCTCCGAAGCGGGTGGGACGGCTGCGGGCCGGAGCGATCCGCCCTGGAGAACACGCGGCTGACGGTCATTCAGTTGCACGCGACCGGTGCGAAGGCGGAGAGCGCGGGCACGGAACACGGTGAGGACTCCCTTCCGCGGCGGCCCGGGTGGCCACCGTCGCGATGCCCCCAAGAGTGATCGCCGGAAGCCCCTTCGCGCATGTGCCGTTCGGCAGGAATCCGGCGGGAAAGCGGCCGGGCCTCCCCTGCCGATCGGCGGGGGGGGGCCGGGCGGGGGGCGCGGCCCCCCCCCGCCGCGGGGGGCGGCCCCC
>NZ_JBHUAL010000004.1:0-100630 GCF_042789775.1 Kitasatospora sp. NPDC056800
ACAGGCGGCCCGGCCTGCGGACGGGCGGCCGCAGCCGCGCCCCCGTCCGCAGCCGGACCGGCCACCCGGGCACCGGAGGCCCGGTAGGGGGTGCGGCGCACCGGCCCGGGGTCACTGCCCCGGGCACCGAACGGCAGCAGCGCCCCACCCTCCGGCGGCGGCCCACCCGCCGCCGGAAGCCCGTCACTTGCCCTGTCCCGCGGGTGCTCCCGGCGCCTCGGATCGCCGCTCAGGGCGCCGCTCGGGACACCGCTGGGACCGCCCGTCGGCTCCCCCGCGTGACCGTGCACCGGCGTGAACTCCCGCTCCGGGCCGCCGTGCTGTGCCCGCTCGGCGAACACCGGCTCCGTCGGTCCCGCCCCGACCGCCACGCCGCCCGGCGCCGCCGCGCGCGGCAGGGGCGGCACCGGCTCGAAGCCGTACCGCGCCTCCGCCGCCCCCACCTCCGCCTCCACTTCGGCCGTATCGTCGGCCGTCTCGTCGGCCAGCAGCGTGGTCGGCAGCAGGACCACCGCCGTGGTGCCGCCGTACGCGGAGGTCACCAGCGAGACCTTGACGTCCTGCCGCCGGGCGAGCCGGCTGACCACGAACAGGCCGAGCCGGTCGCTGTCGAACAGGTCGCTCTGCTCGGCGGCGGCGATCCGGCGGTTGGCCGAGGCCAGCACCTCCGGGCCCATGCCGAGGCCGCGGTCCTCGATCTCCAACGCGAAGCCGTTGCCGACCCGTTCGCCCCGGATGTGCACCCGGGTGTGCGGCGGGGAGAACCCGGTGGCGTTCTCGACGAGTTCGGCCACCAGGTGGGTGAGGTCGGCGACGGCGTGGCCGACCACCGCGGCCCGTGGCAGCGGGTGGACCTCGACCCGGGCGTACTCCTCGACCTCCGAGACGGCCGCGCGCACCACGTCCACCAGCGGGACGGGCCGGCGCCAACCCCGCCCGGGAGCGGCCCCGGAGAGGATGATCAGGCCCTCGGCGTGGCGGCGCATCCGGGTGGTGAGGTGGTCCAAGCGGAACAGGTCGGCCAGCTCGGACGGGTCGTCGGTGCGGCGCTCCATCGCGTCCAGCAGGGTGAGTTGGCGGTGCACCAGGACCTGGCTGCGGCGCGCGAGGTTGACGAACACACCGGAGACCCCGGAGAGCACCTCGGCCCGCTCGACCGCCGCCGTCACGGCCGCCCGCTGGACGGTGCCCAGCGCCCGCTGCACCTGGCCGATCTCGTCGCCCCGGCCCACCGGCCGGGGCGCCTCGGCCTCGATGTCCACCTCCTCCCCCGCACGCAACTTCCGTATGGTCGCCGGGAGTTTGCGCCCGGCCAGCTCAAGTGCCGAGTTGCGCAGGCCGATCAGATCGGTGACCAGCCCGCGCCCGATCTGCACCGAGATCACCAACGAGGCCACCACGCCGACCAGTCCGAGCAGCACTGCCATCCCCGCCGGGGTGAACAGGCCCAGGGCGTACGGGTCCTGACGCTCGGCGGCGAGCCGTCCGGCCTGGTCCTCGACGGTCCGCAGGCCGCCGGCCACATTGCCCGCGACCATCGCCCAGCGGTCGGCCGGCACCGCCGCGACCGCCGTCCGGCCGTCGGCGGCCGTCCGCACCCTGTCCTCGTACCCGGCCAGCTCGCGGTGGTCCTGGCCACCGGTGACGGCGAGCAGCGCCGTCCGGTCGGCGGGGCGCAGCTCGGCGGCGGCGCCCCGCTCGAACTCGCGCCGGGCGAAGGCCGCGCCGGCGAACTCCCGCAGCTGGTCGTCGCCGAGCCCGCCGGACAGCTGGGCGGCGCGCAGCAGGGCGTCCTCCCTGGCGAGCAGTTCCCGGGACCGGGCCAGCTCCAGCAGCACCCGCGCGTCGGCGGCCACCTGGCGGTCCTGGAGCGGTGCGACGGCACCGGCGGCGGCGAGCGCCCGGTCCACCGCCTCGCCGTACGCGGCGTACGCCTCGGGCCAGCCGACGCTCCTGGCCAGGACCCGGTCGCGCAGGACGGGCAGGGCGGCGAGGGAGCCGCCGAGCGCGTCCAGCCGGGCGGCCGCGTCCCCGCCCAGGCCCTGGGCGTCGGCACGGTTGTAGCCCCGGTCGGGGCGGCGGGGGTCCGGGAACAGCGGGGTGAGCGCCCGGTCGGTGGCCGCCGCCGCCTCGCGCAGGGCGCTCTCCCGGACGGCGCTGGGGGCGGCCACCGGGGCGGCCAGCAGCTGACCGACGGCCGTGCGTTCGGCTTGCAGCCCGGCGACCGTCTCCGCGACCGGCGTGAGCAGCGTGCGCTGGGCGTCGCGCTGGCGCATCAGGCCCCAGACGCCCTGGGCGGTGGTGACGGTGGCGAACCCCCACAGGGCGATGACGGAGACGACCGGAACCATCAGCAGGGCGATGATCCGGGCGCGGACGGTCCGGGGGCGCAGGCCGCGCAGCCACGGGCCGGGCCGCGGTGGACGGGCGGGCGGCCCGGCATGGGCACCCCGACGGGCACCGGGGGCGGTACCGCGGTCTTCTCGCATGGGTGAGGAGCCTTTCGGGCAGGGAGAGGCTGGAGGACGGAGACAGGTGGGCGGGGCAGGCGGGCGGGGGCTGGAGGGGGCGCGGCTCAGGCGGCGCGGCCGTGCCGTTCGCCGTCGCGCCCCTCGCCACCGCGCCGCCCGGCCCCGGCCGGGGCGAGCTCCTGCCGGGCGGGCTCGGGGTACGGGGACTCGGGGTACGGGGGCCCGGCGGGCAGCTCCTCAGTGGCCAACTCGCCGGCCTCCCGGTAGCCGGCCCGCTCCTGGGCGGTCGGCGAGAGCGCGACGAAGGCCGAGGCGAGGAAGAGGAACGAGCCGAGACCGACGGCGAGCGGGAAGACGAACTCCATCGGGCTGACCCCACCGAGACCGGTCCGGGTCGGTTCCAACCGGACGTGGACGGCGGCCATGCCGGTGTAGTGCATGCAGCTGACGGCGAGGCCCATGGCCATCGCGGCGGCCGCGGCCGCGTACACGTTGCGGATGGTGACGGCGGCCCAGAGCGCGGCGGTGGCGGCGCCGACCGCGACCAGCACGGACAGCGCGACCGTCCCCGCGTCGTAGTGCAGCCCGCCGTGCATCCGGAGGGCCGCCATGCCCAGGTAGTGCATCGCGGCGACGCCGAGACCGGTGGTGACGCCGCCGGAGAGCAGGGAGAGGCCGCGGTGCCGGCCGTAGCAGACCACGGTCAGGCCGAGGCCGGTGACCAGCACCGCGACCACGAGGCTGAGGACGGTCAGCGGCACGTTGTAGCGCAGCTCGGTGCCGTCGACGGTGAAGCCGAACATGGCGACGAAGTGCATGGTCCAGATCCCGGAGCCGATCGCGGCGGCGGCCGTGACCAGCCAGTTCCGCCGGGCCGGGCCGCTCGCGGCCAGCCCGCGCAGCGTGCAGCGCAGCCCGAGGGCCGCGCCGGCGCAGGCCATCAGGTACGAGAGGGCGGGGGTCAGCCAGCCGAAGCTGAGGTGGTTGATGGTGCCCATGGGACCTCCGGTCGACCGGTCGGGCCCGGAGGCGGTACGCGGTGCGCCCGGGCTCCCCGGGCCGGGCGGACTGCATACGAAGGCATATGCCAACCGCATGTGCGCTTCCGGCCTGGGGTGCGTGGGACGCTATCGAGGGGCCGGAATCGGTCAGACAAAGATCTGAAAAGCTGCCCGCGAGGCCCGGGTGATGTGTTCGAATGCTCCGGTCGTCTGCCCAGCGGACGGCGCACAGATGACAACAGACAGATAACAGAGTTTGAAATCTGTCATCTGTCCGCTGTCTGTTGTTCGCTGTTCGTTGTTCGCTGAACCCCGTCAGCCGTCAGCTGTCAGCCGTCACCCGGATCCGCATCGGGCTCGCCGCCCGCAGCGTGATCCCCTGGGCGAGCGCCACCCTCCGGTCCACCGCCTCCACCTCGAAGTCCCGCAGCAGTACCCCCAGCGCCAGCACCGCCTCCAGCATCGAGAAGTGCTGCCCGATGCAGGCCCGCGGCCCGCCCCCGAACGGGAACCAGGCGTAGCGGTGCCGGGCCCGCTCCGCCTCCGGCAGGAACCGGTCCGGGTCGAAGCGCTCCGGATCCTCCCAGTGGTCCGGGTGCCGGTGGGTGACCAGCGGCGCGACGACGACCTGTGCCCCCGCCGGGATCACGTACCCGTCGATGACGGTCTCCTCGACCGCCCGCCGCCCGCCCAGGGCCGCCGACGGATAGAGCCGCATCGCCTCCTTCAGCACCCGGGTGATGTACGGGAGCGCGTCCAGGTCCGCCGCCGTCGGCGCGCGCCCGGCCAGGACGGTCCGCGCCTCCTCGCGGGCGAGCCACCGCTGCTCGGGGTGCTTGGCCAGCAGGTGCAGCGCGAAGGCCAGCGCGGTGGCCGTGGTCTCGTGCCCGGCGAGCAGGAACACCAGGACCTGGTCCCGGAGTTCGGCCGGATCCAGCCGCTCGCCGTGGTCGTCGCGGGCCCGGCCGAGCAGGGTGAGCAGGTCGTCCGCGCCCTCGTCGCCGCCGCCCCGCGCGGCCCGTTCGGCGATGATCCGGTCGCAGACCCCGTACAGCGCCCGCTGGGCCTCGGCACCGCGCCGGTTGGCCGGCGTCGGCCAGGTGCGCGGGAGGCGGACCGGGGCGTAGCCGCGCTCCTTCACGTACTCGCCGAGCACCGGGAAGCTGCGGTGGACCACCGCTATCGCCTCCTCCACGTCGGCGCCGAAGAGGATGCGCGCGACCGCCCGCAGCGCGAACCGGGACGTCTCGTCCGCCGCGTCCACCACCCCGCCGGGCACCGCCCGCCACCGCTCGGCGAGCGACTGCGCCTCCTGCGCGAGCGCGTCCGCGTAGCCGTCCACCCGGCGCCGGGTGAACAGCGGCTGCACCATCCGGCGTTGGCGCTGGTACTCGGCGTCCTGGCTGGTCAGCAGCCCGTTGCCGACGCTGCTCCGGAGCTCGTCGTAGAACGGGTCCTCCTTGCGGAAGTTGGCCGCCTCGCCCGCCAGCACCTGGCGGACGCCCTCCGGCGAGAACACCCCGTAGAAGTCGGCCCGCAGCCCGGGCGGCCCGGCCTGGAAGCGCACCACGTCGCCGTGGTCGCGGCGGGCCGCGAGGTAGCTGCGCAGCGGGCGGCGGGTGAGGTCGAACAGCGATCCGACCAGCAGGTTCCCGGCCGGCACGGGTATCGCGGAGGTGGGGGCGGGCACGAGGCCGGGGTCGGGAACGGGGAGGACTTCGGTGGCCATCGGCACTCCTTCTGTACGGGGACTCACCCGCCGCCTCTACCGACGGGCGGTCAGCACCGAGAGGAGCCGCACCCGGACCGGTCGGCCGGGCCGACCTGCCCGGCCACCGGATCCGGGCCCGTCTCACTCGTACTCGGTGCCCCCCTTGCGGGTCAGGTAAGCCTCGCTGACCACCTTGGCGATCGCCCGCCCGCCGAGCACCGGGCTCCAGCGCTCGGTGACCGGCCGCACCACCACGCCCTCGCGCAGGTGCAGTTCACGCCCGGAGACGGTCTCCCGGCCCCGGGCGAACCCCAGCACGGTCTCCGGATCGAACGGTCCGCGCCACAGCTCGGGCACCAACGGCAGTTCCCCGTCCAGCAGTTCGGCCGCCGAAAGCCAGTTCAGCTGCCCGTCCACGACGGCCGACACGTCGAACGCGGCGTATCCGGGCCGCTCGGTGCGCGCCGAGGCGCCGTAGCCCAGGTCCTGCACGCCCTCACCGAAGACCTCGCCGAAGATGCCGACCCGCTCGGCCCCGAGGCGCTCCGCCAGCCGGGCCGCCACCGCCGGGATGTCGTACGCGCGCACCGCCCGCCAGTAGAGGTTGCGCGCGTCCTCGGCCAGCGCCAGCCCCTGCGCACCGATGCCCTTGGACGACACCCGCACCTCGCCGGTGGCGGCCGTGTACGTGACCAGGCAGCAGCTGCCGTGCAGCTTCTCGGTCAGCACGACCGGCTCGCCCGGCGCGAAGGCCTCGAGGTAGCGCTTGAGGTTCTCGATGTCCACCCAGGGCAGCAGGTCCGGCGCACTGACCACGTCACCGCTCATCGACGTCGGCACCGGCGGCTGCCACTTGACGACCCCGAGCAGCTCGGCGAAGTCCTCGCCGCGCTCGGCCGCGACGGCCAGGTCGGTGCCGGCGAGCGCGGCGGGCCGGCAGACGACGCCCTGGGACAGCTCGCCGCGCAGCCGTACCGCCTTCACCCGGTTCGCCCGGGCGCCGGCCAGCTTGCCGGTCAGGCCCAGCTCCTCGATCAACTCCTCGGGGAGGACGGACTGTTCGGGGATGTAGACGGCGTGGTCCCCGGTCCGGTACGCGCCTTTCGCGACCACCGCCCGGTAGAGGCCGACCTGGGCGAGCTCCAGGGCATCGGCGTTCGGGTGCTCCAGGATGACCAGCTTCTCGGCGGTGACGCGCAGCGTGGACATGGACGGACTCCTCCCCTTGGTTCGGCCCCGGCCGTGTGTCCAACCGGCCCGGCCGTCTGTACGGACGGCGACCACTCTCGCCGTTCGACCACCCACGGCGCGACGCAATTACCGCGCGCCCCTCGCCAGCGCCCCCACCGGCCCACCGTCCCCACCAGCCTGACCGCCTCACCGTCCTCACCCCGCCCCGCGAGTCCCGGTTGAGCCATCCCACAGCAGCCCCGAGACCCCTGCGGCCCCCAGCTGTGCGAACCGACAGGGGATTCATCGCTCGCATTTGCGGCACTATGATCGCCGTAATGGCCGCATCTGCGGCTCGTCCCTCGCGCCCCTCCCGGCGCGCACCCTGGAGGGGAAGCACCGATGAGCACCCGTACGCCCACCGCCCGCAGGCTCGCCGTCGCCACCGCCGCGGTCCTCGTCCTCGGGCTCGGAGTCAGCGCCTGCGGCAGCGACGGCGGCAAGTCCTCCGGTTCCTCGGCCTCTTCGAGCACCTCCGCGAACGCCTCCGCCGCGGGCAGCAGCGTCCCGAAGGCCTCCGGCACCATCACCGTCTTCGCCGCCGCCTCGCTCAAGGAGACCTTCACCGAGCTCGGCAAGAAGTTCGAGGCCGCCAACCCGGGCGCCAAGGTCACCTTCAACTTCGGCGGCAGCTCCAGCCTCGCCACCAGCATCAACTCCGGTGCCCCGGCGGACGTGTTCGCCGCCGCCAGCCCGGCCACCATGAAGACCGTGACGGACGCGGGCGGTGCCAGCGGGCAGCCGACGACCTTCGTCCGGAACACGCTCACCATCGCCGTCCCCAAGGGCAACCCCAAGCACATCGCGGGTCTCAAGGACCTCACCGCCTCCGGCGTGAAGGTCGCGCTGTGCGCGAAGGAGGTGCCGTGCGGCTCCGCCGCCCAGACCGCGCTCAAGGCGGCGGGCGTCGACCTCACCCCGGTCACCCTGGAGCAGGACGTCAAGGGCGCGCTCACCAAGGTCGAACTCGGCGAGGTCGACGCGTCCCTGGTGTACCGGACCGATGTGCAGGCCGATGCTGCGAAGATCGACGGCGTGGACTTCCCCGAGGCCGACAAGGCCGTGAACGACTACCCGATCGCCGCGCTCGCCAAGGCGCCGAACAAGGACGGCGCCGCCGCCTTCGTCGCGTACGTCCAGTCGCCCGAGGCCAAGCAGGTGCTGACCGCGGCGGGCTTCCAGGCACCGTGAGCGAGCGCACCACCGGCTCCGGGGACGGCTCCGGACGCGACTCCGGACGCGACTCCGGTCGGAACCGCACCGTCGGCGGCGGCGCGGCGGAAGCCGAGAAGGCCCTGCCGCGCCGCGACCCACGAAAGCGCGACCCACGAAGCCGCGCCCCGCGAAACCGACGCCCGCGGACGCACCGCGCCCCGGTCGCCCTGCTGCTCCCGGCGCTGCTCGGGTTGGCGTTCCTGGTCCTGCCGCTGGTCGGCCTGCTGATCCGGGCGCCCTGGAGCGACCTGTCCGAGCAGCTCACCAGCACCGCCGTCTGGGACGCGCTGCGCCTGTCGCTGATCAGCGCGACCGCGGCCACCGCCGTGTCGCTGGTCCTGGGCGTCCCGCTGGCCTGGCTGCTCGCCCGCACCGAGCTGCCGGGCCGGCGGGTGATCCGGGCGCTGGTCACCCTGCCGCTGGTGCTGCCGCCGGTGGTCGGCGGTGTGGCGCTGCTGCTGGTGCTCGGGCGGCGCGGCATCGTCGGCTCCTGGCTGGACTCGGCCTTCGGCATCACGCTGCCGTTCACCACCACCGGGGTCGTGATCGCCGAGGCGTTCGTGGCGATGCCGTTCCTGGTGATCAGCGTCGAGGGCGCGCTGCGGGCCGCCGACCCCCGCTACGAGGAGGCCGCCGCGACCCTGGGCGCCTCCCGGCTGACCGCGTTCCGGCGGGTCACCCTGCCGCTGATCGCGCCGGGGATCGCCGCCGGGGCCGTCCTGGCCTGGGCCCGGGCGCTCGGCGAGTTCGGTGCGACGATCACCTTCGCGGGCAACTTCCCGGGCCGCACCCAGACCATGCCGCTGGCCGTCTACCTGGCCATGGAGTCGGACCCGCAGGCGGCGATCGCGCTGTCGCTGGTGCTGCTGGTGGTCTCCGTCGCCGTCCTGGTCGGCCTGCGTGACCGCTGGCTGTCGACGCCGTGACCCCTCCCGCCCGCGCCGTCCCGACCACCCGCACCATCCCGACCGCACGCGCCCTCCCATCCCCACCTGCCATCCCGGACACGCTGAACGCAGCAGACGCACTGGACACCTGGACGCCGCCCCGATGAGCACCGAAAGCCGCCCCGGCCCCGCCCTGGACGCCCGCCTGCGGGTCGAGCGCGCCACGTTCGCCCTCGACCTCGCGCTGACCGCCGCCCCCGGCGAGGTGGTGGCGCTGCTCGGCCCCAACGGCGCCGGGAAGTCCACCGCCCTGCGCGCCCTCGCCGGGCTGCTCCCGCTCACCGGCGGCCACCTGCGCCTGGACGGCCGCCTCCTGGAGGACCCGGCGCAGCGCGTGCACACCCCGGCCGAGGAGCGGCCGGTCGGCGTGGTGTTCCAGGACTACCTGCTGTTCCCGCACCTGAGCGCGCTCGACAACGTCGCCTTCGGCCCGCGCTGCCAGGGCCGCCCCAAGCGGGAGGCACGGGCCGAGGCGGCCGACTGGCTGGAGCGGATGGGCCTGGCCGACCACGCCACGGTCCGCCCCGGCCGGCTCTCCGGCGGCCAGGCCCAGCGGGTGGCGCTCGCCCGAGCCCTCGCCGTACGCCCCCGGCTGCTCCTGCTGGACGAGCCGCTGGCCGCCCTGGACGCCCGCACCCGGCTCGACGTACGCGCCCAACTGCGGCGCCACCTGGCCGAGTTCGAGGCAGTGGCGGTGCTGGTGACGCACGACCCGCTGGACGCCATGGTGCTGGCCGACCGACTGGTGGTGATCGAGGACGGGCACGAGGTGCAGTCCGGCAGCCCGGCGGAGGTCGCCCGGCGCCCGCGCACCGACTACATCGCCCGGCTGGTCGGACTGAACCTGTACCAGGGCCGGGCCGAGGGCTCCCGGGTCACGCTCCCGGACGGCACGGTGCTGGCCACCACCGAGGAGCTGGACGGTCCGGCCTTCGTCGCCTTCCCGCCCTCCGCCGTGACGCTGTACCGGGAGCGTCCGCGGACCAGCGCGCGCAACCTCTGGCAGGCCGAGGTCACCGGGCTCGACCTGCACGGTGACCAGGTCCGCGTCGAACTCGCCGGCGACCTGCCGATGGCCGCCGACCTGACCCCGGCCGCCGTCGCGGAGCTGGAGCTGGCGCCCGGCGTCGCGGTCTGGGCCTCGGTCAAGGCCGCCCAGACCCACGCCTACCCGGCCTGAGCGGGTCATTCTGACGCATCATCAGTCCGCTTCACTCCGAGGGCTCGACGAACCCCGACTCGTACGCCGCGATCACCGCCTGGGTGCGGTCCCGCGCCCCCAGCTTCGCCAGCACGCTGCTGACGTGCGTCTTCACCGTCTGCACGCCGAGGAACAGCCGCTCGGCGATCTCCCCGTTGCTCAGGCCCCGCGCGACCAGCCGCAGCACCTCCGCCTCGCGCCCGGTCAGCGCCGCCCGCTCCATGGCGGCCCGGGCGGTCGGGTTGCCGTGCCCGGCCGCCAGCCGGCGGATCGCGGCCGGGAACAGCAGCGACTCGCCCGCCGCCACCAGCCGTACCGCGTGGGCGATCTCGGCCGGGCGGGTGCGCTTGAGCAGGAAGCCGTCGGCGCCCGCGCGCAACGCCTGGTAGACGTAGTCGTCGTTCTCGAAGGTGGTCACGACCAGGATCCTCGGCGGACGCTCCTCCGGTGCGCCGGGGCGCAGCAGCTCGCGGGTGGCCGCCAGGCCGTCCAGCACGGGCATCCGGACGTCCATCAGCACCACGTGCGGGCGCAGCGCGCGGGCCAGCGCGACCGCTTCCGCGCCGTCGGCCGCCTCGCCGACCACCCGCAGGTCCCCCTGCGCCTCCAGGACGGCCCGCAGGCCGGCCCGGACCAGTTCCTCGTCGTCGGCGAGCAGGATGTCCGTCATCCCCGCGGCTCCTCCGGCCGGGCCTCGCGTCACAGGATCGTTCGTCACGAGCCCAAGCGTAGGGGCAGCCGGACGGTCAGCACCCATTCCCCTCCGCCCTCCTGCGACACCCCCGCCGCCGCCTCCCCGCCGAGCAACGTGGCGCGCTCGCGGATGCCGCGCAGCCCCTTGCCGCCCTTGCGCGTCGCGCCCCGGCCCGCACCGCCCGCCGGAGGCCGTGCCGAACCGGCCGGACCGGCAGGCCCGGCCGCGCCGACCGCCGAACGCCCGGCGCCGGGCAGCCGGTTGGCGCAGCGCAGCTCCAACTGCCCTTCCCGTACGGCGATCCGGATGTCGACCGGTTCGCCTGGCGCGTACTTGAGCGCGTTGGTGACACCCTCCTGGACGATCCGGTACGACTCGCGGGAGAGCACCCCGGGCAGCGTGCCGGGGGGCACCTCCATCCGCGCCTCCACCGGGCTGCCGGCCGCCCGGGCGGTGTCGAACAGCGCGGGCAGCTGGTCGATCCCGGGCTGTTCGGTGGCCACGCCGTTCGCCCCGGCCGGGGTCTCGCGCAGCAGCACGAGGGTGCGTTCGAGGTCCTCCATGGCCTGGCGGCCGGTCTCCTCGATGACTTCGAGCGCCTTGGCGACGAAGGCCGGGTCCCCGACCTCGCGCGCCGCGCCCGCCTGAAGGACCGTCACCGTCAGTGCGTGGCCGATTGAATCGTGCAGCTCCCGGGCCAACCGGTTGCGCTCCAGCAGGCGTTCGGCCCGCAGCTCCGCCTCCGCCAGCCGCTCGGTCGGCGACGGGCCCAGCAGCCGTACGGCCATGGCGAGTTGGAGGCGCCCGGCGAAGACCAGGAACCAGCCGAAACCGAGTACCAGCAGAGGGGAGAACGGGAGGTACCAGAGCGCGTCCGGACCGGTCAGCCGGTCGTAGCACGCGACGGAGCCGAAGGAGAGCACGAACCCGGCCAGCGAGCCGAGCGCGACCCGGCCGATCAGCCAGCCCGCCGTCCGCCGCCGGTCGGCCCAGGTGCGGGAGGGCTCGGCGGCGATGTCCTCCTCACGGTCGGGCACCAGCAGCAGCCGCGCCTGCACCCCCTCCGCCCGCCGAGCCGCCGGGATGAGCGCGAGCGCCGCGAGCAGCACGCAGTCCACCAGTACGCTCGCCGTGAGGATCTCTCCGAGGCCCTTCCGGTACGTCCCCGGATAGATCATCAGCACCACGCCCGCGAAGATCCACCCCACCAGCAGGTGCAGCAGCCGCGCGTACGTGACGCCGGCCGCCAGCGGCGCGACGAGCCTGGACACCGCACTTCCCGGCGCGGAGCCTCCGGACACCGCGCTCGCGCCCCTCAGCGCTGCGATCTTGGACATTGCGCCATCCTGCCAGGTCGCCCCCCGTCCCCGGATCCCGCGCCGGTCGCCCGCGCCCTCCCTCCTGGGAGGGAGGCGGCTCCCCGCCCCGGCGGGATCCGCCGCACCGGCCCGCTCCGGTCGAATGGAGCCACCGACCGGGGCAGCCACAGCGGGCACCGGCGGAGACCACCGACGACGAGACGAGGGGAGCGGGCCGTGATCGAGATCCAGGGCCTGACCAAGGAGTACGACGGCCGGCGCGTCGTCGACGACCTGACCTTCGAGGTCCGACCCGGCGTGGTGACCGGCTTCCTCGGCCCCAACGGCGCCGGCAAGAGCACCACCATGCGCCTGGTCCTCGGCCTCGACCGGCCGACCGCCGGACACGCCCTGGTCGACGGCCGCCCGTACGCCGAACTCCCCGCCCCACTGCGGACAGTGGGCGCACTGCTGGACGCCCAGGCGATGCACGGCGGCCGGACCGCGCACGGCCACCTGCGCTGGCTCGCCGCGAGCAACGGGCTGCCGGCCCGCCGGGTCGACGAGGTGCTCGGCCAGGTCGGCCTGGCGGACGCGGCCGGACGGCGGATCCGGGGCTTCTCGCTCGGCATGCGCCAGCGCCTCGGGGTGGCCGCCGCCCTGCTCGGCGACCCGCCGGTGCTGCTGCTGGACGAACCCGTCAACGGCCTGGACCCGGAAGGCATCCGCTGGATCCGCACCCTGCTGCGCGACCTGGCCGCCGAGGGCCGGGCGGTGCTGGTCTCCTCCCACCTGATGACCGAAATGGCGCTCACCGCCGACCACTTGGTGGTGATCGGGCGCGGCCGACTGCTCGCCGACGCCGCCACCTCCGAGTTCATCGACCGCCACGGCCGGACCCGGATCAGGGTCCGCGCCGTCGCCCCCGCCAAGCTCGCCGCCCTGCTCGGCGACCCCGGCCACGACCACGGCCTCGACGCCACCGAAGTCGACGGCGGCGCCTGGGAGGTGAGCGGCGCCGAACCCGAGCGGATCGCCGCGCTCGCCGCCGCCAACGGGGTGGTGCTGTACGAGATCGCCGTCCAACAGGACTCGCTGGAGGAGGCGTTCATGCGGATGACCGCCGACAGCGTCGAGTACCGCGCGGAGGCCTCCGCATGAGCACACCGGTTGCCGGCTCCGCGCACGTCCTGCACGTCCTGCGCGCCGAACGGATCAAGCTCACCACCCTCCGCTCGCTCTGGATCACCCCGCTGCTCGCCCTGCTGCTGACCGCCGGGGTCACCACCGCCATCGGCGCGGCCATCGGCGGCAAGGACCACAGCATCACCGACGACCCGAGCGTCGGGGTCTTCTACGGGCTCAACTTCGGCCAGGCGGCCCTGGCCTGCTTCGGCATCCTGCTGATCGGGCAGGAGTTCAACACCCGCATGATCAACGTGTCGCTCACCGCCGTCCCGCGCCGCAACCGGCTGTACGGCGCCAAGTTGGCGCTCGGCGCGCTCGTCGGCCTCGCCGTCGGCGCCGTCGGCACGGCGGGCGCCTTCGCCGGCTACGCGGCCACCGCCCCGGGCGCCTGGGACGGGCCGGCCCTCCTGCGCAGCGCCGTCGCCGGCGTGCTCTACCAGGCGCTGCTCGTGGTGCTCTGCCTCGGAGCGACCGCGCTGCTGGGCAACCTCACCGCCGCCATGGGACTGCTGGTGCCGACCGTCTTCCTGCTCTCGCCACTGCTCGGCGGAGTGCCCGGGGTCCGCCGGGTCGTCCAGTTCCTGCCCGACCGGGCCGGCCAGTACGCCCTGCGGTACGCCGACGACCCGCAGGTCGCGTACGGGCACTGGACCGGGCTGCTGATCATGGCGCTCTGGACGGCGCTGGCAGCGTACGGCGGCCTGCGCGCGCTGCGCCGCATCGGCGCCAAGTGACGACGGACGAACGGGAAACGAGAGAAAACCATGAGCACGCTCGCCGGCGCCCTGCGCGCCGAACGCGTCAAGTTCACCACCCTGCCCTCGCAGTGGGCGGCCCCGCTGGTCGCCCTGGCGCTGACCGTCGGCGTCACGGCCGCCGTCAGCGCCGCCTACGGGGCGAAGGAGCACACGCCCGCCCCGGACCCGGCCAACGGGATCTTCTACGGGCTGCTCTTCGGCCACGTCGCGGTGGCCTGCCTCGGCATCCTGCTGATCGGGCAGGAGTTCAACACCCGCATGATCGGCACCTCGCTCACCGCCGTCCCCCGGCGCGGCCGACTGTACGGCGCCAAGCTCGCGCTCGGCGCCGGGCTGGGCCTGCTGCTCGGCCTGGCCTCGACGGCGGGCTCGTTCCTGGCCGTCGGCACCACCGTCGGCCTGGATCTCTCCACCCCGGGCCTGGCCCGCAGCTTCCTGGCCGGCGTGCTGTACCACCCGATGATGGTGCTGCTCTGCCTCGGACTGACCGCGATGCTGGGCAACTTCAGCGCCGCGCTCGGCCTGCTGACCCCGATGGTGTTCCTGGGCACCACCTGGCTGGCCGCCATCCCCGGCGTCCGGGAACTCGGCCAGTTCCTGCCCGACCGGGCCGGCCTCTACGCGACGCGCACCCAGACCGAGCCGGGCATCCACTACGGCCACTGGACCGGGCTGCTGATCATGGCGCTCTGGACGGCCCTGGCGGCCTACGGCGGACTCCGGGCGATGCGGCGGTATCAGCACAGCTGACGGACGACAGCCGACAGCAAACAGCGAACAGATGACAGATTTCGACATCTGTCATCTGTTCGCTGTCGTCTGTTAGCTGTTAGCTGTTAGCTGTTCGCCGTCGGCTGTCCGCTGTCCGCTGTCGCCTGTCAGCCCGTCACCGCAGCGCCGGGTGCTCCGCGATCACCGTGCAGCTGCCCGGTGCGATCTCGGTGAAGCCCGCGTCCTGGACCACCGGCAGCCCGCTGCGGACGAGCTCCTCCCACGCCTCCGGCGAGGCGGTCCGGACCGCGAGCGCGAAGCCGGCCTCGGCCCACTCCTTGCGCTGCGCCTCGTCCAGCCGCCACCACGCGAGCTGGGCGGCGTGCCCGGTCTGCGCCATCGTCTTGCCCGCGCTCATCTCCAGCTCGGGGTTGAGCCACAGCACCGGCAGCCCCGGCTCGGGCGCGCCGACCTCGGCCGTCTCCTCGAGGTCCGTCCCGGACACCTGGAGCTTGGCGAGTTCCTTCGGCCAGCCGTCCAACGGGACCGGCGGGAACACCCGCACCTCGGCTTCCCGCCCCTGCACCGTGACGCCCGGCAGCTCGCCGGCCCGGCGCCACTCCCCGCCCCGGGCCCGCCGGACCACCTTGCGGATCCGGGCGTCCTCCCAGGCCTCGACCCGCTCCGCCCACTCGCCGCCCGCCTCGGTCACCCGGGGGTCGGCGAGCAGGGTGAGCACCGCCCGCGCCGAGGTCTCCAGCGCGTCCGTCCGGCCCGGCGGAGTGGCCCGCTCCAGCCGGACGACCAGCGGCAGCACGTACTGCGGCCGCTCGTCGCGGTCCTCGCGCGACGGGGCGTCGCCGGGGCCGGCCTCCGGAGCGGGGGCCGGGGTAAGGGGAGTCGGGGCGTCGGAAGGAGAAGTCACCCGTCCAGGATGCCAGCCCCGCCCCGACCGACTCGGCCCGCCCCGTCCGCCCCGGCAGTCACCCCGGCACTCGCGTCGGCACTCGACCCGTCAGCGCCGGTAGCCGCGCTGCGGGTCCCGCTCCTCCGCGTCCTCGTACATCAGGAACCAGCCCTCCGGGTGGGTGGCCGCGAGCAGCATCTCGGTGCGCTGCTCCGCCGCCAGCTCCGGATCGCCCTCGTCCGGCCCGTAGACCCCGAACAGCTCGTCCTGGCAGCCGTCCCAGTCGTAGTCGTACAGGTCGGCCGGGAGGTCGCCCATCATGTCCGCCACCGACTCGGGTTGCGCACCGAGCAGCGCCCGGGCGTCCACCAGGGCCATCCGCAGCGCGATGTCCTCGGCCAGGCAGCGCGGCAGCGGCCACTCGCCGAGCGCGAGGTCGTCGGCGAGGTCGTCGAAGGCCCGGGCCATCGCGCGGCGCCAGCCCCGGTGCATCCGCCAGGTGCGTTCGGGAAGCCGGGCGAAGACCGTCCAGTCCACGTCATCGCTGTCGGCGACCGCCTCGTCCCCGTGCTCGTCGAGGTCGTCGTACGCGGCGTCGGCCAGGCCGATCAGCTGGGCGTGGAGCAGGCAGGCCGTGCGCGGGGTGAGCGTCCAGTCCGCACCCGCGCCGCCCTCCTCCTCGTCGCCCTCCAGCGGGAACAGGTCGGCGAAGTCCGGTGTGAAGTCCTCCGTGACGCTGATCTCCAGCGTGCCGCCGATCGCCTCCACCCCGGGGATGGCGGCCACCAGCCGGTCCGGATGCAGCAGCGCGCCGAGCGCCGCGTTGGCGTCCTCGGCTACCTCGCGCAGCAGTTCGCGGCGCTGCCCGGCCGGGTCGACGCCCCCGAAGTCCAGCTCCTCGACGGCCCTGATCGCGGCCGCGCGCAGGGCCGGCCAGTCGGTGATCCGCAGGCCCAGCACCACCGTCGCCTCGATTTCCTGCGCGCCGGAGTCCTCCGCCGCGCCCGGCCCCTGTGGATGATCACTTCGCTCGCCCATGGGGCTAACGGTACGGCCTTTCGGTCGCCCGATCACCGGTCCGGACCAGCTTCCGGGAGCCTTCTCGGCCACCGCCCGGCCCCGCCGCTGTCACTCGGACGCAGGAGTTTGGCAGGATGAGCCGCATGGCTGACATCAACGAGTACGGCGGCGGGCAGGGCCCGAACGCCGACGTCCTGGTCGTGACCACCAACGACATCCCCGGTTACCGGGTCGACCACGTGATCGGCGAGGTCTTCGGGCTGACCGTCCGCAGCCGCCACGTCGGCAGCCAGATCGGTGCCGGTCTGAAGTCACTGGTCGGCGGCGAGCTGCGCGGTCTGACGAAGACCCTGGTCGAGAGCCGCAACGAGGCGATGCAGCGGCTGATCGAGCAGACCAAGGCGCGCGGCGGCAACGCCGTCCTGATGATGCGCTTCGACGTCACGGAGGCGGCCGCCGTGGGTACCGAGGTCTGCGCCTACGGCACCGCCGCGGTCATCTCCCCGGTCTCCTGACGTTCCTCCCGTGACATTCCCCTCCTGACCGGGGAACACCCGCCGACCTCCCGATGTTTCTCGGGCGTGACTGTTTACGGTGCAACGAACAGCGTTCCGGAACGGGTGGACGTCCTGGTGGTGGGCGCCGGACAGGCAGGTCTGTCCGCCGCCTACCACCTGCACCGCCGCGGCTTCGCCCGTCACCGGACGGGCGTCGACGGCGGCTTCGTCGTCCTCGACGCCAACGCCGTCCCCGGCGGTGCCTGGGCGTACCGCTCGCCGTCCCTGCGGATGGCCACCGTGCACGGCGTCCACGACCTCCCGGACGCCGAACTCCCGCCGCCGGCCCCGGACGCCCCCGCGCGCGAGGTGGTGCCGGAGTACTTCGCGGCGTACGAGGCGCAGCACGCGCTCCCGGTCGTACGCCCGGTCGCGGTGCACGCCGTACGCGCCGAGTCCGAGCGCCCGGACTCCCGGCTGCTGGTCGAGACCGACCGCGGCACCTGGTCCACCCGCGCGCTGATCAACGCCACCGGCACCTGGACCCGCCCGTTCCTCCCGCACTACCCGGGCCGCTTCGCGGGCCGCCAGCTGCACTACGCCGAGTACCGCGGCCCCGAGGAGTTCACGGGTAAGCGGGTGCTGGTGGTGGGCGGCGGCGCCTCGGCGGTCCAGGTGCTGTCGGAGGTCGCCGCGGTCGGCGAGACGGTGTGGGTCACCCGCTCCGAGCCCGTCTACCACGACGGGCCGTTCACCCCCGAGTACGGGCGCGCGGTGGTCGCCAGGGTCGAGGAGCGGGTCCGGCAGGGGCTGCCGCCGCGCAGCGTGGTGAGCGTGACCGGGCTCGGCCCGTCCGTCGCCTACCGGCGCGCCGAGGAGCTGGGAGCGCTGCACCGCCGGCCGATGTTCGACCGCCTGACCGAGCACGGGCTCGCCTGGGGCGACGAGGAGCTGGCCGTGGACGCGATCGTCTGGGCGACCGGCTTCCGGCCCGAGGTCGGGCACCTCGCTCCGCTCGGGCTGCGCTCCCCCGGCGGCGGCATCGCGCTCACCGGCACCCGGGCCACCGCCGACCCCCGCGTCCACCTGGTCGGCTACGGCCCGTCCGCCAGCACCGTCGGCGCCAACCGGGCCGGGCGGGCGGCCGTCAACGACCTCGTCAAGCTGCTCGGGGACCCTGCGCCCGGGCGGCCGACGATCTCCGGCCCGACGGTCGCGAGCCCGAGGGTCGGGAGCCCGACGCCCGGTGACCCGGTCATGGAGCCCGCCACCGTCTGAGGCTCCGCGATCGTGGTCCGGTCGGCGGTGGTGGTCCGCTCAGCGGTCGTAGTCCACGGTCACCCGGTCGGTGACCGGGCGGGCCTGGCAGGTGAGGACGTAGCCGGCGGCCAGCTCCTTCTCCTCCAGCGCGAAGTTGCGGCGCATCTCCACCTCGCCCTCGGTGACCAGGGCGCGGCAGGTGCCGCACACTCCGCCCTTGCAGGCGAACGGCAGGTCGGGGCGGGAGCGCTGGGCGCCGTCCAGGATCGAGCGGTCGCGCGGGAGGCAGAGCGTGCTGCCGCGGCCGTCGAGGACGACGGTGACCTCGCTCCGCGGGCCCGACACGCCGTCGGCGGAGCCGTCGGACGAGGCGTCCGTCCGGTCCCAGTCCTCGTCGCGCTCCGGGAGCGGCTCGTCCTCGGCGTGGAACAGCTCCTGGTGCACCCGCTCACCCGGCACGTCCAGCTCGGCGAGCAGGTCCTTCGCCCCCACGACCATGCCGAACGGGCCGCACAGCCACCAGTGCCCAACGCTCCCGACGTCCACCAGCGCCGCCAGCAGCGCGCGTACCCGCTCCGGGTCCAGCCGGCCGCTGAGCAGTTCGGCGTCCCTGGTCTCCCGGGAGAGCACGTGGACCAGCTGGAAGCGGTCGAGGTAGCGGTCCTTCAGGTCGGCCAGCTCGTCCGCGAACATCACGCTGTCACTGCGCCGGTTGCCGTAGAGCAGGGTGACGGTGGAGCTGCGGTCGGCCGCGAGCACGGAGCCGGCGATCGACAGCATCGGGGTGATCCCGGAGCCGGCCGCGAGCAGCACGTGGTCGGCCGGGACGCCGAGCTCGGGGGTGAACAGGCCGGACGGCGTCAGCACCTCCACCTCCTCGCCCGGCTTCGCCTCGCGCACCAGCCAGCGTGAGAACAGCCCGCCGGGCACCTCCCGGACGGCGATCCGCAGCGGCCCGCCGACCGGGGCGCAGATCGAGTACGAGCGGCGCTCGTCGGTGCCGTCCACCAGCTTGCGCAGAGTCAGGGTCTGCCCGGGGCGGAAGGCGTACTCCTCCGCCAGCCCGACCGGCACCGCGAAGGTCACCGCGACGGCGTCCTCGCAGAGCCGCTCGACCCGGTCGATCCGCAGCCGGTGGAAGGTCGGGCGGCGAGCGGGGCGGATGCCGGTCCCCTCGGCGTCGGGGGCGGACCCGGCGGCGGAGGAGGCGGGAGCGGCGGAGGAAGCGGCGGGCATTCAGATCTCCTTGACGCGTTCGAACGGCTCGCGGCAGGCCCGGCAGCGCCAGAGCGCCTTGCAGGCGGTGGAACCGAAGCGGGACAGCTCCTCCGTGTCGGCGTCGCCGCAGCGCGGGCACGGCACGGGGGGCGCGGCGGCGGTCCTCGGCGCGGCCACGGTGGTGGGCGCGGTCGCGGTTCCGGTGCGGGTGGGACCGAGGGTGAGCGCCACCGGTCCGGCCGCGGCGACGGCGGCGGTCGGGCGCGGCGGGGCGATGCCCGCCTCGGCGAGCTTGCGACGGCCCTCGGCGGTGATCAGGTCGGTGGACCACGGCGGGTCCAACCGCAGCCGCACCTGGACGTCCGGGTACCCGGCCGCGCGCAGCCGGCGGTCCACGTCGGCGGCCATCTCGGCGACGGCGGGGCAGCCCGAGTAGGTCGGGGTCAGCCACGCGGTCACCGTGCCGCTGCCGCCGTCCACCCCGACCTCGGCCAGGACGCCCAGGTCGGCCAGGGTGAGCATGGGCAGCTCCGGGTCCGGCACGGCCGCGGCGACCGCCCAGGCCAGCTCGCGGGCCATCGGATCCGCGGTGCCCGTCGCGACCGTCCCGCCCGTCGGCTCCGCGGTGCCCGTCGGCCCCGGGCCCGTCACGACGTCGCCGGTCACCACGTCGCCCCCGGGTGGGCGCGGGCCAGCACCTGGAACTCGGCGAGCAGCGGGCCGAGCGCCTCGGTGTGCACGCCGTCCCGGCCGGCCAGGCCGAGGACGGTGGCCAGCGGCGGTACGTCCGGCACGGTCAGCCCGGCCTCGGCGAGAACGGCGCCGAGCGAGCGCAACACCGGTTCGCGCAGGGCCGCCGGGTCGACGCCCGCCCGCAGCTCCACCGGGTGCGCCGTGAACAGCTCCTCCAGCAGCGGCCAGACCGCGTCCACCCCGGCCTGCATCCGCCCGGCGGAGTACGGCGTGCCGTCGCCCAGGCGCAGGGTCCAGGCGGTGGCGTACTCCCGGTGGTAGGCCAGCTCCTTGACGCCCCGGGCCGCGACCGCGGCCAGCACCGGGTCGGGGTGCGCGCTCAGCGCCTCGTACAGGGCGCCGCGCGCGGTGGCGAACAGCAGCAGCCGGGCGATCGAGTAGGCGAAGTCGCCGTTCGGGGCCTCCACCAGACGGACGTTGCGGAACTCGTGCTCCTCCCGCCAGTACGCCAGGTCGTCCTCGGTGCGGCCGGTACCGTCCGCCTGACCGGCCCGGGTGAGCAGCAGGCGGGCCTGGCCGAGCAGGTCGAGGCCCAGGTTGGCCAGCGCGACCTCCTCCTCCAGCTCGGGCGCCCGGGTGCACCACTCGATCAGCCGCTGCGCGAGGACCAGGGCGTCGTCGCCCAGCATCTGGCAGTAGGCGGCGAGGTCGGCGCCGTCCAGACCGGGGGGCAGCGCGGTGTCCACGCCGAGCAGGGGATCGGCGAAGCCCGTCCCGTACGCCCAGCGGCCCTCGCCCTCGGGGCCGGGGGCGGCGTCGGCGAGGCTGAGGTAGACGTGGTCGTCCTGGCCGGTGTCGGCGGTGGAGGTGGTGGAGGTGGTGTGGTCGTGCACGGTGGCTCCCCCGTCAGATGTGCGGGACATCCTCGGGGATGTCGTAGAAGGTCGGGTGGCGGTAGACCTTGTCGCCGCTGGGCTCGAAGAACGGGTCGCGCTCGTCCGGGGTGGAGGCGGTGATCGCGTCCGAGCGGACCACCCAGAGGCTCACGCCCTCGTTGCGGCGGGTGTACAGGTCGCGGGCGGCGAGCAGGGCCATTCGGTCGTCGGCGGCGTGCAGCGAGCCGACGTGGACGTGGTTCAGCCCGCGCCGGGGACGCACGAACACCTCGTACAGAGGCCAGCCGGCCTTGGGCCCGGCCTCGGACCCGGACGGGGAGCCAACCTGGGGGTCGGTCACTTTCCGTTCTCCTGTTCGGTCACATTGGTGGCTTCGGAGGCTTCCGTGGGCCCGGCGGCCTCGGCCGCGCGCTTGGCCGCGTAGGCGACGGCCGCCTCGCGCACCCAGGCACCGTCCTCGTGGGCGGTGCGGCGGCGTTCGACCCGCTGGGCGTTGCAGGGGCCCTGGCCGTGGATGACCCTGGTCAGCTCGGACCAGTCCGGCTCGCCGAAGTCCCAGCCGCCGCGCTCCTCGTTCCAGCGCAGCTCGGGGTCCGGGAGGGTGACGCCCAGGTGCTCGGCCTGCGGGACGGTCATGTCGACGAAGCGCCTGCGCAGCTCGTCGTTGCTGTGCCGCTTGATCCGCCAGGCCATCGAGCGGGCGGTGTTCGGCGAGTCTGCGTCCGAGGGGCCGAACATCATCAGCGACGGCCACCACCAGCGGTCCACCGCGTCCTGGACCATCCGGCGCTGGGCCTCGGTGCCGCGCATCAGCGTCATCAGGAGCTCGTAGCCCTGGCGCTGGTGGAAGGACTCCTCCTTGCAGATCCGCACCATCGCGCGGGCGTACGGGCCGTAGCTGCAGCGGCAGAGCGGGACCTGGTTGCAGATCGCGGCGCCGTCCACCAGCCAGCCGATCACGCCGACGTCGGCGAAGGTGAGAGTCGGGTAGTTGAAGATCGAGGAGTACTTCTGGCGGCCGGAGATCAGCTTCTCGGTGAGCTCGGCGCGGTCGACGCCCAGGGTCTCGGCGGCGGCGTAGAGGTAGAGGCCGTGGCCGGCCTCGTCCTGGGCCTTGGCGAGCAGGATGGCCTTGCGGCGCAGGGACGGGGCCCGGGTCAGCCAGTTGCCCTCGGGCTGCATGCCGATGATCTCGGAGTGGGCGTGCTGGGCGATCTGGCGGATCAGGGTGGCCCGGTAGGCGTCGGGCATCCAGTCCCTGGGCTCGATCCGCTGCTCGGCGGCGACGACCGCCTCGAACCGGTCCTCCAGCGTCTGCGCGGGGACCGTCTCGGCCACCTCTGCTGTCACCACAGTCCCCTCTCGTCTCCTGCCCGGAGGCCGCCTGGAGCATCGGCCAACCGACTGACCGTTCGGTCGGTCGGTACCATTCTGCGCGGAGGGGCTGAGGGATGGCAAGGTGCGCAACAGATAACAGCTGACAGATTCTGAAATCTGTCAGCTGTTATCCGTCGGCTGTCTTCTGTTCTCTGTTCGCTGCTCTACGTTCGCTGCTCTACGTCCGCCGTCCGCCGGCCGCTGTCCGCCGTTCTACGTTCGCCGCCGCCGACCGCCGGGGGCCGGCGACCGGCTCCCGGCCGTCAGCAGCTCACCGCCGGCTCAGCCCTCCGCGCGGTCGCGCAGTCGCGGCAGCGGCACCGCGAGCAGCGCCGCCAGCAGGGCGATCCGGGGAGCGATCTGGTCGACCCGGATGTGCTCGTGCCGGGCGTGGGCCCCGGCGCCCACCGCGCCGAAGCCGTCCAGGGTCGGAAGCCCGCGCGAGCCCGGCAGGTTGGTGTCCCCCGCCCCGCCCGCCGGAGCGCCGTCCAACTGCTGCCCGAGCACCGCGGCGAGCGAACGCACGTGCCGCAACAGCGGGTTGCCGGTCCGCTCGGGCCAGGCCGGACGGCTGGACAGCACCTCCGTACGGACCCGGGCGCCCGGACGCAGCGCGGTGAGCCGGGCGAGGTTGTCCAGCGTACGGCGCTGCGCCTCGACCGTGGCGAAGCGCAGCCCCAGCTCGGCCTCGGCCCGGCCGGCGACCACGTTGGCGCGCGAACCACCGCTGATCCGACCGGCGTTGAGCTCGGTGCCGGGCTGACCGGCGAGGTCGCGCACCAGCACGAGCTGGTCCACCAGCTCGTCGACCGCGGACACCCCGTCGTGGGCGTCATTGCCCGCGTGCGCCTCGCGGCCGGTCACGGTGAGCCGCACCCGGGTGCTGCCGCGCCGCGCGGTCTTCAACCGACCGTCGGGGTGCGGCGGTTCGAGACCCAGGACCGCGGCGGCTCCGCGCAGCTGGCGCTCGACCAGGCGGCGTCCGTCGGGGCTGCCCACCTCCTCGTCGGAGACCACGACCAGGCGGACGGTCCGGTGCGGGCGCTCACCCAGGTCCGCGAGCAGCGACAACGCCCCCTCCAGGATGGCGAGTCCGCCCTTCATGTCGACCACGCCGGGCCCGGTGAGCCGACCGTCCTCCTCCGTCACCGGCCAGTCCGCGAGGGTGCCGACCGGCCACACGGTGTCGTGGTGCCCGACGATCAGCAGGTGCGGCAGGGACTCGTCCCGACCCTCCCACTCCAGTACGAGGTGGTCGCCGGCCGGTCCGGGCTCGCGCCGGGCGGTGGCACCGGTGGCACAGAAGCCGGCCGCCAACTCCTCGGCGAGCGCGTCGAGTCTGGGGGCGTCCCCACTGGGCGACTCGATCCGCGCCAGGTCGACGCAGCGACGCCGGACGGCCCCGGCGAGGGTGCGGGCCCGGGTGCTGAGCGCCTGCGGCACACCGGGCAGCGCCGTGGTGACGGCGGTGGCCCCATGGGAGGCGGTGGCGGCCGGGCCCGTCGCGGGCTTCACGACGACGTTCTTCGCCACGACGTTCTTCGTCGCGGGGCTCTTCGTCACGGGGCTCTTCGCCGCCGCGGCCTTCGCGACGACGGGTTTGGTGAGGGCGGATTTCGTGAGGGCGGACTTGGCGGCTGCGGTCGTGGTGACGGCCACCTTGGCCACGACGGTCTTCGCGGCACCGGACGCGGCCGCGGTGGCCTGGACCGAAGCGGCGGGAAGCGCAGGGGCCGAGACCGTAGTGCCCGGATCCGCAGCGGCAGTTGCGGTGCCGGCGGCGGTGCCGTTGGTGGTGGTAGCGGTGGCTGCGGCGGTAGCGGCGGCGGCGGTCGCAGTGGCCGTGGCGGCGGCAGGGGCCTCACCGTCGGTGGCGGCCGGGACGGCGACCGACGTCGGGGCGGGTTCCGCGGCGGCGCCCGGTGCGGCGGGCGACCCGACGATCTGGGGACTCAACGCTCGCCTCCGCGGCCGCCGCCGGTATACAGCGGCCGTGCCGGCCGACCGCTCCCGCCCGGGTACCAGGCCCGGCCGGACCGCACCGGCCGACCGGGATGATGAGCGGCCCACCGAATCGGCCTGTCTGGCCCAAGTACGGTGGAACGGTTGGGCGGCGTGCTTGGCATGTGCGTCCTCCTCGCTCGATCCGGTGGCCCCGGTCCGCCCGGAGCCCCGTGGACGGCGGCTTCGTGGCGGTGGGCGCAGTGGCCGGACCGCCGCAGGGAAGCCGAGATGTGAGCCTAGAAGAACCGTTCGGTTTCCTGCGAGGTGGCCCTGTTCCCAGCGTGCCGGTACCGGGCCCCGCTTCGGACAACACCCGTCCGCTTTCGGCGCGGGCGCTCGGCGCGCGGGCCTGGATCGGCGCGCGGACGCGGTCGCCGGATCGCGCCCATCTCCACCATGGACCCGCCGCCCGAGTTCGGCAGCGCAAACGGCCAAGGCACGGCATTTCCACGCCGGATGGGTGACAGCGGCTCAGCACGCGATACGAACCGGGAGCACGCGGCGGCTCATGGAAGCCCGCTTCGACGTCCGCCCCGACTCCGGAGGAACGTCCGGGGAACGCCAAGGTGAACACTGGCCGATGCCGTGCCCCGATGTGCCCCACCGAGCCCCGACGTGCTTCGGCTGCAACCCCTGGCACGACGGGGCGGCACCCCGGAACAGCGGGACAGCGCCCGGATATGCGCGTGCGCGAACGTTCGCGACCGTACCCGCGGGTGCACGACCGATCGGCACCCGGGCACCCCGGCACCCGAACCCGGGCCCGGCCGATCCCAGCCGTCCGTCCTCAGCCGCCGTCGCCCATCAGCCCGGCGTCGCGTGCGAGCAGCGCCGCCTGGACCCGGTTGGCGACTCCGAGCCCGGTCAGGATCCGACTGACGTGCGCTTTGACCGTGCTCTCGCGCATCCCGAGCACACCGGCGATCTCGGCATTGGAGAGCCCGTCGGCGAGTTCGCGCAGTACGTCCGTCTCCCGCGGGGTGAGTCCGGCGGCCCGGCTGCGGGCGGCCACCGACCGGGGCGCCCCGACCCGGTGGTAGCGGTCGATCAGCCGCCGAGCGGCCGCCGGGTGCAGCATCCCCTGGCCGCCGGCGACGACATGGACGGCCCGGGCGATCTCCGCGGGCGGGGTGTCCTTCAGCAGGAAGCCGTCCGCCCCGGCCGCGAGCGCCTGGTACACGTACTCGTCCAGGTCGAAGGTGGTGAGGGCGATGACCCGCGGACCGTCGGGGAGTTCGCGCAGCCGCCGGGTGGCGGCGATCCCGTCGAGCCGGGGCATCCGGATGTCCATCAGCACGACGTCGATCCGCCGACCGGCGGCGAGCTCGACGGCCTGCAGCCCGTCGGCGGCCTCGGCGACCACGGTGAGCTCCGGGTCCTGGGCCAGGAGGTCGACCAGGCCGAGACGGACCAGCGCGTCGTCGTCGACCACCATTGTTCGGATCATGCGGCGTCCTTCGGCTGCGGCTTCGGTTCCTGCTCAACGTGCTTCGCCCGCGTCGGTTGCGTCGCTTGCGTCGATTGGTTCGGCTGCGTCGGTTCCTCCGGTCGCTTCGGTTGCTTCGGTGGCTCCGACTGCTTCACTCTTCGCGCCCCCTGCGCCCCTTCCTGCGATTGCCGCGCCCCTGGCGTCCCCTTCCCCCGCTCCGGCCGCGGCGACGCCCGCCCGGGGTACGCCACCGCGCGCACCGACTGTGGATCCGGACCGTCGCCACGGAGCCGGGCGGAAGCCTCGTCCGGCACCGCCTGCGGCGGGCGGTCCGGCGCGGGCAACCGGGCGGAGAGCCGGAAGCCGCCGCCACCGTCCGGACCGGCGTCGAAGTGGCCGCCGAGGGCGCCGACCCGTTCGGCCAGCCCCACCAGCCCGTACCCGCCACCGGTGCCCGGCCCGCCCAACGGCGCCTCGCCCGGGCCGTTGCGGACCTCGACCGTCGTCGCCGGCGCCCCGTAGCCGACCCGTACGGTGACGGGCGCGGCGTGCGCGTGCTTGCGGGCGTTGGTCAGCGCCTCCTGCACCAGCCGGTGCACGGCCAGCCGGTGGGTGGTCGGGATGCTCTCCGGCTCCCCGGAGAGGGTGAGTTCGACCCGTTGGCCGGCCTGGGTCGCCTCGCCGACGAGCTCGGTGAGGTCGCGCAGCGCGGGCGCCGGGACGCGCCCGGCCTCGACGGGCATGGACGGCTCTCCTCCCGTGGCGGGCGGGGCCGACGGGTCGGCCCGCAGCGCGCCAAGGACGTCGCGCAGGTCGTCGAGCGACCGGGCGGCGGTGGTGCGCAGCAGTTCGAGGCGGTGGGTGAGCCGGTCGGGGTCGTCGGCGACGGTGCCGGCCCTGGCCTGGTCGCGCAGCACCCCGGCGTGCAGGACCAGGAGGCTGAGCCGGTGGGCCAGCACGTCGTGCATCTCCCGGGCGATCCGGGCCCGTTCGGCGGACCGGGCCTGTTCGGCGCGCAGCTCGCGCTCGCGGCGCAGCGCGTCGACCTGCTCGTGCAGGGTGCGGATCAGCACCCGTCTGCCCCGCAGCCACAGGCCGACCGCCATCGTGGCGGCCTGGACCAGGAGTTGGGACCCGGCGGTACCCGCCCGGCCGACCAGTGAGTCCACACCCACCGCACTGGCCACCGCGATGACCGAGCCGCCCGCCATCGCCAGGCCCGGCCGGCCGAGGTAGGCGAGGTGGAAGACGCTGAACAGGCCGGGGACGGCCCGGTTGAACAGCCCGCCCGTGAGCACCGGCAGCACGGCCGAGGCCACCGGGTGGCGGCGGGCGAAGAAGAGCGAGACCGCGGCGAGCGCGGCGACGACCGTGCGCGGCAGGCGCAGCGGACCGTCGGTCTGCGTCCACTGGGCGAGGGCCTCCTCGATGGTCAGGCCGAGCAGGCCGAGCAGCAGCAACGTGTCCGTCCCGGCCCGGTGGTCCGGCCCGTACCAGCCGAGCACACTCCGGCGCATGGTGCTCCTCCTTTCCGCTCTCCTCGGCCCGAAAGCCTTCCGTACGTCCGCCCTTGGGCACCTCGGGCTCGATGCTAGGGGCGCTCGGCCGCGGAGCGCCTCTGTCTTCCGGGTAACCGCACCCTCGACTTTCGTCGGGGGTCGGCGCCGCTGACCGGCCGATTCGCGGCGGCTCCGCCCTGCCTAGCGTCGACGGCATGACCAACGAACGGCTCCACCACCGTCCGGACCCCCCTTCCCCCCTGTACAGTTCGCCCGCCGGTGGCGACCACCTGCTGTTCCTCGCCGAGGCCCTGCGCACCTTCCACGACACCGGCGCGCTGGCCCCGAGCGGCCCGGAGCTGGTGAACGCCCTGGTGGTACCGGTCACCAGCCGCCCGAACCGTCCGATCTCGGTGCTGGAGGTCGGCGCCGGCACCGGCGTGGTCACCCGCCGACTGGCCCAAGTACTGCGCCCGGGCGACCGGTTGCACGTCGTCGAGGCCAACCCGCGGTTCGCCGAACGGCTGCGCGAGGACCCGGTCCTCGCCGCACGCCACCCCGGGGTCGGCCTGCGACTGTCGGCCTGCCGGGTCGAGGAGCTGCCGGAGTGCCGTCGACCGGCGCCGGAAGGGGCCCGGGCGGAGGACCGCGGGCAGCGGTACGACGTGATCGTGTCCGGGCTGCCGTTCACCAACTTCGAGCCCGCGCAGGTGCGCGACATCCTCGACCTCTACCTGCGGCTGCTGGCGCCCGGCGGCGAGCTGACGTACTTCGGGTACCTCGGCACGACGACGGCGCGCAGCCTCACCTCCGGCCCCCGCCGGGGCGCCCGCCACCGGGCGGTGGTCCGGCTGCTGCGGCGGTTCGAGGAGGCGTACGGGCTGGGCGAGCGCACGGTGTGGCGCAACGTGCCGCCCGCCCGCGCCTGCCTGCTGCGGTCGCCGGGCGGCCGCGAGACCTGGGCACCGGCCGGGAGCCCCGCTGTCGAACCCGCCGTCGGGCCCACTGTCGGGCCCGCTATCGGGCCGGCGGTCGAACCGGCGCCCCCGAGCAAGGCACCGAGCACGACGACCACGACGGACACGGCAACCGGATCGGCGGGCGGGGCGGCCCCGCTCCCCCGATGATGGACCGGGGCCGGGCCCGGCTCCGACTCTCCCGCAGTGAGGAGCCGCGATGACCATCTCGGTACGTGACGTGGAAGCCCGGAACCGCTTCGAGGCCTGGGAGGACGGCAAGCCGGCGGGCTTCGCCGAGTACCTGCGCAGCGACCAGCTGGTGGTCTATCCGCACACCGTGGTCGAGCCCGCCTTCGAGGGCCGGGGCATCGGCAGCGCGCTGGCCCGCGCCGCCCTGGACGACGCCCGCGCCCGCGGCCTGTCCGTGCTGGCCACCTGCCCCTTCATCAAGGGCTGGATGCTCCGCCACCCCGAGTACACCGACCTCGCGTACGAGAACCGGAGCCGGGTCGCCGACTGATGTCGGCTTCGGTGCGGGCGTCTGCCGCCATGCCGCAGTCGCCCGCCCGCCCGTCCGACCGACCGACCGACCGACCGCATGTCCGCCCGCCCGTCCGCCCGTCCGCCGAACAAATGACAGTCGACAGATTTCAACTTTCAGATAACAGACGACAGCGAACAGATTTTGAAATCTGTTCGCTGTCGTGTCACAGTGAGACCCGGGTCACCCTGCTCCTGCCCCTCCGGCACCGCACCCGCCCCCTTGGAGTCACCCGTGTCCTCCCACACCCGCCCCGCCCGGCGCACCCTCGGCACCACCGGACCGGTCACCTCGGCCCTCGGCCTCGGCTGCATGGGCATGTCCGACCTGTACGGCCCGGCCGACGAGGCCGAGAGCATCGCCACCATCCACGCCGCCCTCGACGCCGGGGTCACCCTCCTCGACACCGGCGACTTCTACGGCATGGGCCACAACGAGCTGCTGATCCACGAGGCGCTGCGCGGCCGCGACCGCGAGAGCGTGCAGATCAGCGTGAAGTTCGGCGCCCAGCGCGGCCCCGACGGCCAGTGGCTCGGCTACGACGCGAGCCCCGCCGCCACCAAGACCGCGCTCGCCTACACCCTGCGCCGCCTGCGCACCGACCACGTCGACGTCTACCGCCCGGCCCGCCTGGACCCGGGCATCCCAGTCGAGGAGACCGTCGGCGCCATCGCCGACCTGGTGCAGGCCGGCTACGTCCGCCACATCGGACTCTCCGAGGTCGGCGCCGACACCCTGCGCCGGGCCGCCGCCGTCCACCCGATCAGCGACCTCCAGATCGAGTACTCGCTGCTCTCCCGCTCGATCGAGGCCGCCGTCCTGCCCGCCGCCCGCGAGCTCGGCATCGGCATCACCGCGTACGGCGTGCTCTCCCGCGGCCTGCTCGGCGGCCACTGGGACCGGGGACGGGCCCTCGCCGGGACCGACTTCCGTAGCCACAGCCCGCGCTTCCAGGGCGAGAACCTGGCCCACAACCTCGCGCTGGTCGAGGCCCTGCGCGAGATCGCCGTCGCACGGGGCGCCACCGTCGCCCAGGTCGCCATCGCCTGGGTGGCCTCCCGCGGTCAGGACGTCGTCCCGCTGGTCGGGGCCCGCCGCCGGGACCGCCTGACCGAGGCCCTCGGCGCCCTCGACGTCGCGCTGACCGAGGCCGACCTCGCCGCCGTCGAGGCCGCCGTACCCGCCGGCTCCGCCGCCGGTGACCGGTACGCTGCCGCACAGATGGCCCACCTGGACAGCGAGCGCTGACCGCACCACCAGCGCCGCACCGCACCACCGGCGCCATCGCCGCACGACCCGACCGCACGACCTAAGGACGGACCTCCCCGTGACCACGGACACCACACTCACCGCCGAGCAGATCCTGAGCGCGGCGGAGGACGTCCTCCGGCGGTTCGGCCCGGCCAAGGCCACCGTCGTGGACGTCGCCCGCATCCTCGGCGTCAGCCACAGCAGCGTCTACCGCCACTTCCCCAGCAAGGCCGCGCTGCGCGAGGCGGTCACCCAGCGCTGGCTCGACCAGGCGCACCACGAGCTGTCGACCGTCTCCAACGAGGGCGGCCCCGCCTCCGAGCGGCTGCAGCGGTGGCTGACGGCGCTGTTCACGGCCAAGCGGAAGAAGGCGCTGGACGACCCGGAGCTGTTCGCCACCTACATGGTGCTGGTCGAGGAGAACAGCGGCCTGGTGGACACCCACGTCGACACCCTGGTCGACCAGATCGCGCGGATGGTGGCGGAGGGCATCGAGACCAAGGAGTTCAAGCTCGCCCACATCCGCAACACCGCCCGCGCCGTCTTCGACGCGACCGGCCCCTTCCACGACCCGGCCTACGCGTCCACCTGGTCCACCCCCGACGTCGACGACCGGTTCGACGCCGTCTGGAAGCTCGTCCTCGGTGGCCTGAAGGCGAAGTGACGAACCGTCAGCAGATATGGCGCCGGCGAGCGGAGGAATAACCGCTCGCCGGCGTCCTGCCCCCTCCGGCAGACTGCCGCACACAGTTGATCTCACATGGAGGATGACATGCGTGCGGCCCGCCCGGTCCTGGACAGCCTGGAAGGACTCGCCCTCGGCGACGCCTTCGGCGACCGGTGGTTCTCGGTCCCGCTGGACGAGGCGCCCGCCGCGCTCGCCGCCCGGCTGGTCCGGCCCGCACCCTGGCACTGGACCGACGACACCGCCATGGCGCTTGTGCTGGTCCGCCACCTGCTCGCCGCGGGCGAGGTCCGACCGGACGCGCTCGCCCGGGAGTTCGCCGCCGAGTACGCCCGCGAGTACGGGCGCAAGTACGGCCCGTCGATGCACCGGGTCCTGCGCGGGATCGGCGCCGGCGGGGACTGGCGCGCCATCACCGCGGCCCAGTTCGAGGGTCAGGGCTCGCACGGGAACGGCGCCGCGATGCGGGTCGCGCCGCTGGGCGCCTGGTTCGCCGAGGACCTCGACGCGGTGGTCCGGCAGGCCGAACTGCAGGCGCTCACCACCCACTTCCACCCGGAGGCCGTCGCCGGTGCGGTGGCGGTCGCGCTCGCGGCTGCGCTGGCGGTCCGCAGCCGGGGCGGAAACCCGCCCGGCCGGGCCGAGTTGCTGACCGAGATCGCCGGACGGCTGCCGGACAGCGAGGTCCGCTCCGGGCTCCGGATCGCCGCCCGGATGCCCGAGCACACCAGCGTCCGGCACGCCGCCACCGTGCTCGGCTCGGGAGCGCTGATCTCCGCCGCGGACACCGTGCCGTTCGCCCTCTGGTCCGCGGCCGGGCACCTGGACTCGCTGCCGGAGACCGTCTGGAACACCCTGGAGGGCTGGGGCGACAAGGACACCACCTGCGCCATCGCCGCCGGTGTGGCCGCCGCCCGGACCGGGCTCGCGGACCTGCCGCCCGGCTGGCTCGCCGCGCGCGAGCCGCTCCCGGGCTGGGTCGCCGAGGCGTCCCGGACCGCCGACCGGTAACCGGGCGGTGCCGGGTGCTGACCGCCCGGCTTCAGAGCCCGGCGGTCAGCACCGAGCCGTCAGCGCCGAGCCATCAGCATCGAGCCGTCAGCACCAGATGGTCAGCGCCGGGCAAGGAAGCGGAGCACCTTGTAGCCGAAGAGCAGGACCATGGCGCCGCCGATCGCCGACACCCAGGTCGTGACGTCGAGGAAGCTCACCTTCACCGTCCCGTGCATCCAGTGCGAGACGATCCAGGTGCCGATGTAGGAGCCGGTGATGCCGATCAGGGTGCTGCCGATCAGGCCGCGCTCCCCCCTCGACATCGCCATCCTGGCCAGTGTCCCCGACACCAGGCCCAGCACGATCCACGCCATCCAGCTCATCCGCCGCCCCTTGCGTCATCGGTGTGGCGACCCCGTCGAGCCCCCGGGTCCCGTTCGGAAGGACGTACGAGGGCCTCGCACCGTTCCAGCACCGGCAAGGACCGGTTCGAACCGGCCATCCGGGCGCCGTCGTACCGGTCGGCGGAACTCCCCTCCCCCGGCACGCCCCGCCGTCTCCCGGACGCCGGGGCCGCACCGAACCATTCCGTCAGCGGCGCGAGTTGCCGAACAGCAGCCGGTAGGCGATCAGCAGCACCAGGGCGCCGCCGATCGCCGACACCCAGGTCGCCGCGTCGAAGAAGTGCGCGGTGATCGAGCGGTGCATGAAGTGCGACGCGATCCAGCCGCCGACGAAGGAGCCGGCGATGCCGATCAGGGTGGTCACGATCAGGCCGCCCGGGTCCTTCCCCGGCAGCAGCAGCTTGGCCAGCGCACCCGCCAGCAAGCCCAGCACGATCCACGCGACGATGCTCATCCGGCATCCCTTCCCGTCCAAGGCGCGACGGCCCCGTCCCGTCCGCTCTGCCCGCAAGGACGCCACCGCCCGCCGCCCGGTTCCGCCACCCGCGTCGGCCGCCCCGGTCGGCCACCCGCGCAGCACCGTCCGAACCCGGCGGACGAGACCGGCCGACGGGACCGGCCGACGACACCGGCCGCTCAGGCCGGACCGCCCGCGCGTGGCGCCCTTCCCGCTCGCCGTCCGCGCCGAAATACTGCGGCCATGCGCATCCTGATCGCCACCGCCGGCTCCCGGGGCGACGTGGCCCCCTTCACCGGGCTCGGCGTCCGGCTGCGGGCGGCCGGGCATCAGGTGGCCGTCGCCACCCACGACACCTTCGCCGAGTCGGTACGGGCCGCCGGGCTGGAGTTCCGCCCACTGCCGGTCGACCCGCGCGCCGAACTCGCCTCCGTTGAGGGCCGGCGCCTGCTGCGGGCCGGCAGCGGACCCGGCGCCGTCCTGCAACTCCTGCGGCTCGGCCGGAGGTTCATGCCCGCACTCGGCGACGGCATCGCCGACGCCACGGCGCTCGGGACCGACCTGCTGCTGACCACCAGCACCACCAGCGCACTCGGCCAGGTAGCCGCCGAGGCGGCCGGCATCCCCAGCATCGGGCTGTACCTCCAACCCCTCGCCCCCACCCGGGAGTTCGCGCCCGCCGTCACCGGCACCCGATCGCTCGGCCGGTCCGGCAACCTGCTGGCGGGACACGCCGTCCAGGCCGCGACCGACCAGTTGTTCGTCCCGGCCGTCCGCGGGCTGCGCCGTCGGCTCGGCCTGCCGCCGCTCGGCATCGCCCGGGCCCGCCGCAATCACCCCGTCCTGCACGGCTTCTCGCCACTGGTGGTGCCCCGACCCGCCGACTGGCGCCCCCGACTGGAGGTGGCGGGCTACTGGTGGCCGGCCGACCGGCCGGACTGGCAGCCCCCGGCCCGGCTGCTCGACTTCCTGACCGCCGGGCCGCCGCCGGTCTTCGTCGGCTTCGGCAGCCTGGTCGTCCCCGACGCCGAGCGGCTGACCGCGACCGTCCTCGCCGCCGCCCGCGCCGCCCGGGTGCGCCTCCTGCTCCAGTCGGGGTGGAGCGGACTGGCCGCCGAGGACTCGGACTCCGTCCTGACCGTCGGCGACACCCCGCACGACTGGCTCTTCCCCCGCACCGCCGCCGTGGTCCACCACGCGGGTGCCGGCACCACGGCCGCCACCCTCCGCTCCGGGACCCCCGCCGTCCCCGTGCCCGCCCAGCTCGACGCACCGTTCTGGTCCGCCCGACTGGCCCGGCTCGGCGTCTCCCCCGGCCCCGTCCCCCTGCGCGGCCTCACCCCCGCCCGCCTCGCCACCTCCCTCCGCCTGACGCTCGACGACCCCCGCTACCGCACCCGCGCCCGAGCCGTCGCCACCGCCCTGGCCGCCGAGGACGGCGCGGCCAAGGTCCTCGCCGCCGTCGAACGGGTTTCAGCGAACAGCTGACAACTTTCGAAATCTGTCAGCTGTTCGCTGTCACCCGTCAGTCGTTCGTCCTCCCCCGTCAGCCCTCCCCCGCCTCCCCGCTCCCCCTCCCGAACACCCCGCTCAGCCCCAGGTACACCACGGCCGCCGCCGTCAGCCCGACGGCCCAGCCGTAGTCGGCGAGCGGCTTGAGGACAGGGATCAGGCCGTCCGCCGGGAAGGGTCCCTGCTTCGCACCGTCGGCGTCGACGGTGGAGTACGAGCCGCCGACGGCCAGCACGCCGCCCACCAGCAGCGCCGTCACGGCCCGCCAGTTCCAGCCGGCCGCATACCAGTACGCCCCGCCCGGGCGGTACAGCTCGGCGAGCCGGAGGCGGGTGCGGCGCAGGGCCCAGTAGTCGGCGATCAGCACTCCGCCGACCGTGCCGAGCAGCCCGCCGACCACACCGAGCCAGGTGAAGATGTACACGTGCGGGTCGGAGATCAGCCGCCACGGGAGGATCACGATCCCGACCACCCCCGTGATCAGCGCCCCGGTCCGGAAGGTGACGAATCGGGGCAGCAGGTTGGCGAGGTCGTACGCGGGCGACACCACGTTGGCGGCGATGTTCACCGACAGCGTCGCGACCAGCACGGTCAGCAGCGCGAACAGGATGCCGACCGGGTTCTCCATCTTGGCGGCCAGCTGGATCGGGTCCCACACCGGGGCCCCGTAGACCGCCTCGGAGCCCGAGGTGACCAGCACGGACAGGAACGCGAAGAGCGTCATCGTGGTCGGCAGGCCGAGCGCCTGCCCGCGTATCTGGGCCCGCTGGCTGCCGCCGAAGCGGGTGAAGTCGGGGATGTTCAGCGAGAGGGTGGACCAGAACCCGATCATGCCCATCAGCGCGGGGAAGAAGACCTTCCAGAAGCCGCCGCCCCACCCCAGCCTGGACGGCTGGTCGAGCAATGGCCCGAGCCCGCCCGCCTTGACGGTGATCCACACCAGCAGCGCGAGCGCGCCGACGATGACGAACGGCGCCGCCCAGTTCTCGAACCGCCGCAGCGCCTCCATCCCCCGCGCGATGATGGCCATCTCGATCAGCCAGAACAGCAGGAACGAGAGCCACTGCGTCCACGGGTGGCCGCCGAACTCACCGGCCGTGCACCAGGATTCGCCGAACAGCTTGCCCGCCAGCAGGAAGATGCCCTCGCCGCCGATCCAGGTCTGGATGCCGAACCACGCGCAGGCCACCGCCGCCCGCAGCAGGGCGGGCAGGTTGGCGCCGCGCAGCCCGAAGGCGGCCCGGGCGAAGACCGGGAACGGGATGCCGTACTTGGTGCCGGCGTGCCCGGTGAGCAGCATCGGGACCAGCACGAGGAGGTTGGCGAGCGCGATCGTCAGCACCGCCTGCTTCCAGTCCATGCCGAGCGTGACCAGGCCCGAAGCCAGGGTCCAGGACGGGATGTTGTGGGCCATGCCGACCCAGAGCGCGAGGAAGTTGTACGTGGTCCAGGTACGCCGTGCCACCGGGACCGGCCGCAGGTCGTCGCTGGTGAAGCCGTTGGATGGCAAGTCCCCGGCGGCCGGGTCGAGTTCGACCCGGCCGTCGGGGTGGTGCCACTGTCTGCCGTCACTGGTCGCGGTTCCGGGCATGGGCAACTCCCGTCCGCCGCGGGCGGATCCGCGGCTGAGCTCGGGTGGGGGCGCCGGGCGGAGTCACAGGTGCGGGATGACGTCCGTCCCGTACGCGTCGATGGTGGTCTCGATGGCGTCGTGCATGGCGTAGACGGCGAACTGGTCGACGCCGAGCGAGCGGAGCTCCGCCAGTCGGGCCCGCTGCGCCTCCACCGGGCCGATCAGGCAGAAGCGGTCGATGATCCCGTCCGGGACGAAGGCCGTGTCCGGGTTCCCGGCCCGCCCGTGGTGGCTGTAGTCGTAGCCCTGGCGGTCCTTGATGTAGTCGGTGAGCGCCTCCGGTACCAGGTCGGAGTGCTCGCCGTAGTGGCTGACCAGGTCGGCGACGTGGTTGCCGACCATCCCGCCGAACCAGCGGCACTGCTCCCGGGCGTGGGCGAGCGCCTCGGGCGAGTCGTCGGCGGTGACGTAGGCCGGGGCGGCGACGCAGATGGTGATCGACTCCGGATCCCGGCCGGCCTCGACGGCGGCGGCCCGCACCGCCTTGACCATGAACTCGGTGAGGTAGGGGTCTGCCAACTGCAGGATGAAGCCGTCGGCTTGACGTCCGGTCAGGTTCAACGCCTTCGGCCCGTACGCCCCCATCCAGATCGGCAGGGAGGCGCCGGCGCGGACCCACGGCAGGTGCATCTCGCTGCCGTCCACCTCGGCGGTGCGCCCCTCGGCCAACTCCTTGATGGCGTGCATGGCTTCGGAGAGCCGGGCGAGGGTGGCGGGGCTCCGCCCGGCGACCCGCATGGCGGAGTCGCCGCGGCCGATGCCGCAGACGGTCCGGTTGCCGTACATGTCGTTGAGCGTGGCGAACGTGGAGGCGGTCACCTCCCAGGTGCGGGTGGAGGGGTTGGTGACCATCGGGCCGACGGTCATCCGCTCCGTCTCGGCGAGGATCCGGCTGTAGATGACGAAGGGCTCCTGCCACAGCACGCAGGAGTCGAAGGTCCAGCCGTGGCTGAACCCGGCCCGCTCGGCGCGGATCATCCGGTCGATGAGCAGTCGGGCGGGCGGGTCGGTCTGGAGGACGAGGCCGATGTCCATGAGGGGCTCCAGGTAAGGGTTTTGACCGCCGCCACCCGGCCGTCGGCCGGATCGGTCGCCCCGGTCGAAGGAGCGGGCCGGCAGCCGGGCGGGCGACCGGACGGCCGGCAGACCGGGCGGCGGCGGGTGGACGTCGCGGAACGGGAGGGGCGGGAATCGGGAGAGGGATCAGACCAGGTACTGGCAGGTGTCCCGGCGCAGGAAGGTGCCGTGGCCGGCCCGGCCGCGCCAGTCGCCGTCGTCCAGCACGACGGTGCCGCGCGACACCACCGTCCGCACCCGGCCGGTGAGTCGACGGCCCTCGTAGGCCGAGTAGTCCACGTTCATGTGGTGGGTCGCGGCGGAGACGGTCTGCACCGCGGTGGGGTCGTAGACCACCAGGTCGGCGTCGGCACCCGGGGCGATGGTGCCCTTGCGCGGGTGCAGGCCGAACATCCGGGCCGGGGTGGTGCAGGCGATCTCGACCCAGCGGCGCCGGCTGATGTGCCCGTCCACCACGGCCTGGTGGAGCAGGTCCATCCGGTTCTCTACGCCCGGCAGGCCGTTGGGGATCTTCGAGAAGTCGCCCCGGCCCAGCTCCTTCTGGCCGACGAAGCAGAACGGGCAGTGGTCGGTGGAGACCACCTGGAGGTCGTTGGTGCGCAGCCCGCGCCAGAGCGCCTCCTGGTGCTCGCGCGGTCTGAGCGGCGTGCTGCACACGTACTTGGCGCCCTCGAAGCCGTCGGCGCCCTCCTCGGCGAGGTTGTCGGTGGAGAGGAAGAGGTACTGCGGGCAGGTCTCGCCGAAGACGTTGAGGCCGGCGTCCCGGGCCCCGACGATTTCGGCGAGCGCGGCGGCTGCGGAGACGTGCACCACGTAGAGCGGGCTGCCCGCCACCTGGGCGAGCTTGATCGCCCGGTGGGTGGCCTCGGCCTCCAGCAGTTCGCGCCGGACCTCGCCGTGGTAGCGGGGGGCGGTCCTCCCGGCGGCGAGCGCCTGTTCGACCAGGACGTCGATGGCGATGCCGTTCTCCGCGTGCATCATGATCAACCCGCCGTTGGCGGCGCCGCGCTGCATGGCCCGCAGGATGCGGCCGTCGTCGCTGTAGAAGACGCCGGGGTAGGCCATGAAGAGCTTGAAGGAGGTGGACTCGCCGGAGTCCACGAGGGTGTCCATCTCCTTGAGCACGGCGTCGTTGACGTCGGAGACGATGGTGTGGAAGGCGTAGTCGATCGCGCAGTTGCCCTCGGCCTTGGCGTGCCAGGTGTCCAGGCCCTCGCGCAGCGAGCCGCCGACCGACTGGACGGCGAAGTCCACGATGGTGGTGGTGCCGCCCCAGGCCGCGGCGCGGGTGCCGGTCTCGAAGGTGTCGGAGGCCGCGGTGCCGCCGAACGGCAGCTCCATGTGGGTGTGGGCGTCGACCCCGCCCGGGATGACGTAGTGGCCGGTGGCGTCGATGACGGTGTCGGCGGTCCAGGCCTCGGCGGCGGAGCTGCCGGTGGTGGCCAGGGCGGCGACGCGCTCGCCCTCGATCAGGACGTCGGCGTGGAGTTCCTCGGTGGCGGTGATGACGAGGCCGCCGCGGACGACGGTGCGCTGGTGCGGGTCGCGGGTGGCCCTCACGTCGTTGGTGGTCATCGCGCTGCTCCTCAGGCCTCGGCGAGCGGCCCGTAGGCGTCGGGCCGGCGGTCCCGGTAGAACGCCCACTGCTGGCGGACCTGTTCGATCAGGCCGAGGTCGAGGTCGCGGACGACGAGTTCCTCCTCCTTGTCGGAGGCGACGTCGCCGACGAACTGCCCGCGCGGGTCGACGAAGTAGGAGGTGCCGTAGAAGTCGTTGTCGCCGTACTCCTCGGTGCCGACGCGGTTGATCGCGGCGACGAAGTACTCGTTGGCGACGGCGGCGGCGGGCTGTTCGAGCTGCCAGAGGTAGGCGGACAGGCCGCGGCTGGTGGCGGAGGGGTTGTAGACGATCTGCGCGCCGGCCAGGCCCAGGGCGCGCCAGCCCTCGGGGAAGTGGCGGTCGTAGCAGATGTACACGCCGACCTTGCCGACGGCGGTGTCGAACACGGGCCAGCCGAGGTTGCCGGGCTTGAAGTAGTACTTCTCCCAGAAGCCCTTGACCTGCGGGATGTGGTGCTTGCGGTACTTGCCGAGGTAGCTGCCGTCGGCGTCGATGACGGCGGCGGTGTTGTAGTAGACGCCGGCCTGTTCCTCCTCGTAGACCGGGACGACCATCACCAGCCCGAGCTCGCGGGCGAGGTCCCGCATCCGGCGCACGGTCGGGCCGTCGGGGACGGCCTCGGCCCAGCGGTAGTGCTCGGCTTCCTGGACCTGACAGAAGTACGGGGAGTTGAAGACCTCCTGGAAGCCGATGATCTTCGCTCCCTGGGCGGCGGCCTCGCGGGCGTACCGCTCGTGGAGCGCGATCATGCTCTCCTGGTCACCCGTCCAGCGGGTCTGGACGAGCGCGGCCCGGACGATCTGCGACATGGTTACCTCCGCAACTCCGCGGCCCGGCCGTGCGGTCGGGCCCGCGGTCTGAGGGTTGACGGGGCGGGTCTCGCCTGCGGGTCCGCTCGGGAAACCGCAGGGTCTACGTGCGTAGAAAGCGATCTGTAGACGGTAGGCCCGGCCTCGGTGGCCTGACAATACGTCGGTGGAAACGCGTCTGGGGTGATCTTGTTGCGCGGACACGCGGATGGTCCCGGGTGGGATGAAAAGCTGATCTACCCCACGCGTCGCCTTCTTACTCGTTCGAGTGAAACCGGACACCCTGGGTGCGCAATCGGCGATGGTGGGGTAAGACCCGCGTGGACATCGCGGTGGATCACTACGGATCGTCAGTCATCGGTGGTTTCCTACGAGTTCAGCGTCCCGGTCACGGGGGATCGGGGCGGCCAAGCGGGGGGTGACGATGGTGGTGGCGGATTCCGCGACGGAGACGGCGGCGGCGAAGAAAGCGGCGGAGGCGACGGGTACGGCAGATAGCGCGGCGGGCGGAGGCCCGGCGGCGCGGCCGCCCGCCCTGCCCGCCTGGGCCGGCCTGCTGCTCGCCCTCGGCGCCCTGCTGCCGGTCCTCCTCGGCGGGCTGCTGTTCCGTCACCAGGCGCCGCGTGTACGGGACGTCGCCCTCCAGCTCGCCGGTTCCCGTGCGGCCGCCGAGGCCGTGGTCGGCGGCCGTGCCGCGGACCACCTGGCCGCGCTGCGCGCCGACGGCTGGCTGATCGGCGGCTACGGGCTGACGTTGCTCGCCGCCGCGCTGCTCGGCGGGTACGTGCTCGGGCCGGCCCGCCGGCGGCTGTCGGCCGTCGCGGTCGGCGGCGCCGGGCTGCTCGCGGCCTGCTGCGACCTGGGCGAGGACGCGCTGCTGCGCGCC
The DNA here is from genome assembly GCF_042789775.1 of Kitasatospora sp. NPDC056800. NCBI lineage: Bacteria > Bacillati > Actinomycetota > Actinomycetes > Kitasatosporales > Streptomycetaceae > Kitasatospora > Kitasatospora sp. NPDC056800. The sequence continues at coordinate 40,053 of NZ_JBHUAL010000004.1, forward strand.
GGGCTGGACGGCCTCCACCCGGGTGCGGGCGGTTCCGACACCCCCTTCGCCGTCGCCACCGCGCTCGCCACCGTCAAGTGGCTGCTGCTCCTGCCCGCCGGGGTGCTCGCGGCGGGCATCCTGCTGGTGACCGCCACCCGCGCGGTGCGCGGGCTCCGGCCGGCGCGAGCGGGCGCGAAGGCCCGCGGCACCGACTCCCCCGACCGTCCGGCGCTGATCCCGCCCTGGCCGATCGCCGCCCGGCGCGGCTCCTCGACGCCCACCGCCGAAGCGCCGGACGCCCCGGACGCGCCCGTCCGGCACGCCCACTGGCGCGACGCCGCCCGGGTGCCGCCCGGCCGCGAACCCGCCGAACTCGGCTTCTGCGCCTCCGGCGGCGGCATCCGCTCCGCCTGCGTCACCCTCGGCGCGCTCCAGTCGCTGCGGCCGTGGCTGAAACGGGCCCGCTACCTGGTCTCCGTCTCGGGCGGCGGCTACACCGTCGGCGCGCTCCAGCTCGCGCTCAGCGACTCCGCGCCCGGCAGCCCGGTGCGCGCCGTCTCGGGCCTGACGGCCGACACCGTGATGGAGCCCGGGTCCCCCGAGGAGGACCACCTCCGCCGGCACGGCAAGTACATCGCCGACGGCGCGGGCGAATGGCTGGTCGCCCTCGGGACGCTGCTGCGCGGGGTGCTGTCCGCCCTCACCCTGCTGCTGGCCGCCGTCCTGACACTCGGCCTCGGGCTCAGCCGCTTCTACCGGGCCGTGCCGCTCACCGACCTGAGCCACCTGGCGGCGGCCGGGCTGCGCCACGCCGGCGCCGTACCGGGGCCGTTGGAGCTCCGGGCACCGGCACTCGCCGCCTTCGGCCTCCTGCTGGCCTCGGCCACCGGGTGCTGGCTGCTCTGGCTGCTGGCCTTCCCCTCGCTCGGCTGGCAGGCGCTGCTGCCACGGGCGCTGCGCAGGGCCAATCTCGGCCTGCTCGCCCTGGCCGCCCTGCTGGCCGTCGGGGTGCTGGTGGTACCGGGGCTGGCCTGGGGCGCGGTGCGGCTCCAGCAGGCGCTGGCGGCGGGGCCGCAGCTCACCGGCGCGGGGCTCGGCCTGACCGTGGCGCTCAGCTACCTGGCGCTGCTGCTCGGCATACTCTGGCGCGACCGCCGGACGCCCGGTCGGGGTGCCACCACGCCGGGCGCGGCGGGCCGGCCCCGGGTCAGCGGCGCCAGCCTCCCGCAGACCCTCGTGGTCTGCTCCGCCCTCCTGGCGCTGACGGCGGGTGCGCTGCTGGCCCTCGGCTGGGCGGTCGCCACCGGCTACGCCTGGCCGACGGCCGTCCAGGTGCTGCTGCCCCTGGTGCTCGGCGCGGTCGGGCTGAACCTCGACCAGACCTGGGTGAGCCTGCACCCGTTCTACCGGTTGCGGCTGGCCTCGGCGTTCGCGGTCCGGCGGGCCACCGAGGGCGGCCGGTCGGTGGCCCGCCCGTACCACTTCTTCCGGGAGCAGACGTGGCTGAGCCACTACGGCGCCCGGCACCCCGACTTCCCCCAGGTGATCTTCTCGGCGGCGGCCAACCTGTCGGGCAACTCCCGTACGCCACCGGGCCGTCCGGCGGCCTCCTTCTCGCTCTCCTACGACTACGTGGGCGGCCCGGACATCGGGTACGCGCGCACCGACCTGCTGGAGCGGCGCACCAGTGCGCACATCGCCCGGGACCTCACCGTGCAGTCGGCGATGGCCGTCTCCGGCGCGGCCTTCTCCTCCGCGATGGGGCGGGAATCCCGCGTCTACCAGCGGCTGTTCGCGGTGACCAACGCCCGCCTCGGGACGTGGCTGCCCAACCCGGCGGTACTCGGCCCCGACTGGTCCGGTCCGCCGGACTGGCGCCGCCCCGCGCAGCCCGCCGTCCGCCGCCTCCCGTACCAACTGCGGGAGCTGATCGGGCGGTTCCCGGCCGACGACCGCTTCCTGCTCACCACCGACGGCGGCCACTACGAGAACCTCGGGCTGGTCGAGCTGCTGCGGCACCGGGTGCGGACGGTGGTCTGCATCGACGCCAGCGGCGACGCGGGGTACGCCACCAACCTGGCCGCCGCGATCACCCTGGCCCGCGAGGAGCTGGGCGTCGCCATCACCCTGCACGAGCCCGAGCTGCTGATCCCGGGCACCGCCGCCGACCGGCCCACCGAGGGTGACGACGCGGACGGCCGCTCGGACGGCCGCGCGGACGACGGCGTGCAGGGCCGCGCGGACGACGGCGTGCAGGGCCGCGCGGGCCGCCGGCCACCGCTGCGCGGGCTCGCGGAACAGCTCTCCGCCCGGCTCTCGGCCCGGGCGGTGGTCACCGGGGACATCCGCTACCCGGATCTGGACGAGGGGCCCGGGGCCGTCCGGCACGGCCGGCTGATCCTCCTCCAGGCGGTACTGACCCCCGGGATGCCGTACGAGCTGCACGCCTACGCGATGGCGAACCGGGCCTTCCCGAACGACCGCACCAGCGACCAGTGGTTCGACCACCAGCAGTTCGACGCCTACCAGACGCTCGGCCGCCACCTGGGAGAACAGGCCGCGCCGCTGATCGAGCAGGCACTGACCGACCAGGCGAGGGCCGACCAGGCGCGGGCCGACCAGGCACCGGCCGGACCGGCCCCGGGCCCCACCGGGTCGGTGCCCGCACAGCCGACGCGCGACACCGACCCGGCACCGTCCGCCACGGCTCCCCCGCCACCGCGCCGCCCGGCCGAGGAGTAGCCGGGAGGCGACCGACGGATGCTCGAAGGGTGCTCGGCGAGCGGGCGACGGGTAGCCGACCGGTCCGTCGGTCGCCGGGAACGGACGGCGGCGGACGGTCGGCCCGGCTTGACTTCCTCCGCTTCGCTCGGGAAAGATCCGGCGCATGGACTCCGGCGCCACTCTGGTATGCCGCCTGCACGTCGATCTGCGACGCCAGGCGAGTTCCATCTGTGCCTGTTGACCTTGTTCTCCCCCGCCGGTCCCGCTCTGTGACGTCTGCCAGGGCCCGCGCCGCGCACCCGCACCCGCAGTCCTGACCCCGCCCAGCCCCGGCGCACCCTTGCGTGCCGGGCCGCCCCGTCGGCCCGCGCCCTCCACCGCCGCCGGACACCGGGCGCTTCCCACCGACGTTCCCGCCGCACCCGAGGACGCCCTCATGACTCTGAGCCCGAGCCCGAGCATCAGCCCCGAAACCCAGCCGACCGTAAACCCCGACAACACCCGCCCCGCCGCCGCAAGCCCCACGAGCACCCCCGAGCCACCACCGACGCCGCCCGCCGGGGGCACCCCCACGCCGCTCACCCCCAGCACCCTGCGGACCATCGTCCGCGAACTGGCCGAGCGGCCCGAGGAGTGGATCCACCACGTCCGCCTCTCCACCGAGGAGCGCTGGTACCGGCGGCTGGCCGCGGACGACGACCACGAGGTGTGGCTGATCAGCTGGCTGCCCGGCCAGTCCACCGGCTTCCACGACCACGGCGGCTCCCGCGGCGCCTTCGCCGTCGCCCTCGGCGAGTTGGAGGAGCTGTCCCTCGGCGGGCCCGAGCAGGGCCTGCTGATCCGCCGGATCCCGGCCGGCACCGCCCGCGCCTTCGGCCCCGAGTACGTGCACGACGTGCGCAACACCGCCGTCGGCCCCGCCGTCACCCTGCACGCCTACTCGCCGCCGCTGAGTTCGATGGCGCACTACGACCTGCGGGCCGGCGGGCTCGTCCGCACCTCCGAGGAAGGACCTGAACAGTGGTGACCACGATCGACGACCTGGTGGAGCGGGCCCGGGAGGGCGTCCACCGACCGCGCGCCCGCGAGGCGTACCAGGCCCAGCTGGACGGCGCGCTGCTGGTGGACATCCGTCCGGCGGCGCAGCGGGCGGCCGAGGGGGAGATCCCCGGCTCGCTGATCATCGAACGCAACGTGCTGGAGTGGCGGCTCGATCCGACGGGAAGTCACCGGATTCCCGAGGCCTCGGGCTACGACGTCGAGGTGGTCGTGGTCTGCTCCGAGGGCTACGCCTCCAGCCTGGCCGCGGCCTCCCTGCGCGAGCTGGGACTGCACCGGGCGACCGACCTGGACGGCGGTTTCGTCGGCTGGGCGGCCGCCGGCCTGCCGACCCGTCAGGGCGGCTGAGCCTGCGGTCGCACCGCGTGCCGGGGCGGTAAATCAGGGACAGGAGATGATGCAGGTCATAGTGTGATCAGAGTTTCCGCTGGTCCAAAGCCGGGCAACCACGCGGGCGGAAGTACGCCCGGGCGCTTGAAACCGCCGCCACCGAACGACCCTGACCGAACGACCGAACGACCCAGGCGCCGCCTTTCCGGGGCGCCCTGACGAGGAAACTCCACGTGATCAGATTCGAGGGCGCGGGAATGCGCCACCCCGACGGCACCATCGCCGTCGAGGGACTGGACCTGGAGGTCCCGACCGGTCGGATAACCGTCCTGGTCGGACCGTCCGGCTGCGGGAAGACCACCCTGCTGCGCATGGTCAACCGGATGGTCGAGCCCACTTCGGGCCGGGTCCTGCTGGACGACACGGACGTCGCGGAGCTGGAACCCGCCAAGCTGCGCCGCGGCATCGGGTACGTGATCCAGCAGGCCGGACTCTTCCCGCACCGCAAGGTGATCGACAACATCGCCACCGTCCCCTACCTGCTCGGCTGGGACCGGAAGAAGGCCCGCGCCCGCGCCGCCGAACTGCTCGAACTGGTCGGGCTCGCGCCCGAGACCGCGAAGCGGTACCCGTTCCAGCTGTCCGGCGGCCAGCAGCAGCGGGTCGGCGTGGCGCGCGCGCTGGCCGCCGACCCGCCGGTGCTGCTGATGGACGAGCCGTTCAGCGCGGTCGACCCGGTGGTGCGGGCCGGGCTCCAGGAGGAGCTGCTGCGGCTCCAGTCCGAGCTGCACAAGACGGTGCTGTTCGTCACCCACGACATCGAGGAGGCCGTCCGGCTCGGCGACCAGGTGGTGGTGCTGCGCGAACACGGCCGGATCGCCCAACTGGCCGACCCGCACACCCTGCTCACCACCCCCGCCGACGAGGGCGTGGCCGCCTTCCTCGGGCGCGACCGGGGCCTGCGCGGCCTCGCCCTGCGCCCCGCGAGCGGCGTCCGGCTCCGCCCGGTGGGCGACGGACTCCGGTACGGCGGCTGGGAGTTGGCCCTGGACGACGGGCGCCGCCCGATCGGCTGGATCGACCGCGACGCCGTCACCGCCGAGCTGCACCCGGCGGCCGCCTTCCGCCCGGACGCCGACACCCTGCGCACGGCGCTGGACGCCGCCGTCCTCTCCCCCGCCGGGGTCGCGGTCGCGCTGGACGCCGAGGGCCGGGTCACCGGCACCGCGAGCCGCGAGGCCGTCCTCGCCGCCCTGCGGCCCGACGCCTCCGGCCCGCCGGCCGCCGGTCCGTCTGCCACTGGTCCGTCTGCCACCGGTTCGCCGGCCGCTGATGCGCCCGTCCGCACCGACAAGCCCCCGGCCACCACCGGAAGCCACCCGGACGACACGGGCGGCCCGGACGGAACGGGCAGCACGGACGGAGCCGACGGTGGACGATGAACCGATCGTCCGCTGGTACTGGATCGGCGACCACCTCGGCTACCTGGGCCACCTGCTCGCCGACCACGCCGTGATCGCCCTCGTCCCCGTGCTCATCGGCCTGCTGCTGGCCGTCCCGCTCGGCCTGGCCTGCGCCCGCTACCCCCGGCTGTACCAGCCGCTCTCCGCCGTGTTCAACATCGTCTACGCGCTGCCCTCGCTGGCCGTGTTCGTGGTGCTGATCCCGTACACCGGCCTCGCCACCCAGGCGACGGTGATGATCCCGCTCACCTTCTACGCCCTCGCCGTGCTGCTGCCGACCACCGTGGACGGGCTGCGCGCCGTCCCGGACTCCGTCCGGCAGGCCGCCACCGCGATGGGGTACGGGCCGTGGCACCGGCTGACCTCGGTCGAGCTGCCCGCCGCCGTGCCGTACCTGATCGCCGGACTGCGGGTCGCGGCGGTGTCCAGCATCTCGCTGGCCAGCGTCGGCGCGCTGGTCGGTCGCGGCGGGCTCGGCTACCTGTTCGTCGACGGCTTCCAGCGCACCTTCCCGACCCCGATCCTGGCCGGCATCGTGCTGATCGCCGTCCTCGCGCTGGCCGTCGACCTGGTGCTGGTGGCCGCCCGGCGGCTGCTCGCGCCCTGGGCCGTCCGGGAGAAGGGAGCGGGCTCGTGAACTGGCTGAACTGGCTGAGCGACTTCTTCACCGACCCGGACCACCTCAGCGGGCCGGACTCGATCGTGCACCGGGTCTCCGAGCACCTGCTGCTCTCCGGCGCGGCCTTGCTGTTCGCGGCGCTGCTCGCCGTCCCGCTCGGGCTGCTGATCGGCTACACCGGGCGCGGCGTCACCGTGGTGACCGCGCTCGCGGGCGCCGCCCGCGCCCTGCCCACCCTCGGCCTGGTGACGCTGGCGGTGCTGCTCGCCGGGGTCGGCGACACCGCCGTACTGGTCCCGCTGGTCGCGCTCGCCGCGCCGCCGCTGCTGGTGGCCGCCGTCGAGGGGGTGCGCGGCACCGACCCGGACGTCCGGGACGCGGCGCGCGGCATCGGGCTGACCCACCCCCAGGTGCTGTGGCAGGTCTGCCTGCCCTCGGCCGCCCCGACCCTGCTGGCGGGCTTCCGCACCGCGACCGTGCAGGTGATCGCGACCGCCACGGTGGCCGCCTACGTCGGGCTGGGCGGCCTCGGCCGCTACGTCATCGACGGGCTGGCGACCCGCAAGTACGCCGTGACCGTGGGTGGCGCGCTGCTGGTGGTCCTGCTCGCGGTCGTCGCCCAGCTGTTCTTCGCCCTGCTCGCCCGGTTCGCGCTCCCGCCCGGGGTGCGCGCCCAGCAGCGGCCCCGCTGACTCCGTTCCCCCTCCCCTCCCGTTCCGGAAGGACATCTGTCACCATGTCGACAATCAGCCGAAGCCGCCGCGTCGCCGCCCTCGGCACCCTCGCCGCGCTCACCCTCGGCGCCACCGCCTGCGGCTCCTCCGGCGGCAACCCGCTCGACGGGGGTTCGAGCGCCTCGGCCGCCACGGGCGGGTCCGGCTCGACCGTGGTGGTCGGCTCGGCCAACTTCCCGGAGAACGTCCTGCTCGGGTCGATCTACTCGCAGGCGCTCAAGGCCAAGGGCGTGAAGGTCCAGGAGAAGTTCAACATCGGCAGCCGCGAGGTGCTCTACGGGCAGTTGCAGAGCGGCAACCTCACCGTCCTGCCGGAGTACAACGGCTCGCTGCTCGCCTACCTGGACGCCAAGTCCACCGCTGTCACCACCCAGGACGTGAACGCGGAGCTCGCCAAGACGCTGCCCGCCACGCTGGGCATCCTCGAGTCCTCCCCGGCCGAGGACAAGGACTCGCTCAGCGTCACCCAGGAGACGGCCGACAAGGACAACCTCAAGAGCATCGCCGACCTCGCCGCCAAGGCCGGCGAGTACACCATCGGCGGGCCGCCGGAGTTCAAGAGCCGCCGCGAGCAGCAGCTCAAGGACGTCTACGGGCTGACCTTCAAGGAGTGGAAACCCACCGGCGACGCCACCGCGAACGCGCTCAAGGACGGCAGCATCCAGGTCGGCAACGTGTTCACCACCGACCCGAAGATCGTCCAGTACAAGCTGGTCCCGCTGGCCGACCCGAAGAACATCTTCGGCGCCCAGAACGTCACCCCGCTGGTCAACAAGGCGGGCGTGGACGCGACCGCGACGGCGGCGCTCAACGCGGTGTCGGCCAAGCTCGACACGGCCGGGCTGGTGGCGCTGATGAAGCGCGTGTCGGTGGACAAGGAGGACCCGTCGGCGGTCGCCAAGGACTGGCTGAAGTCCAACGGCCTCGGCTGACGGCGATTCGGCCCGGCGGCCGTGGAGCGTGAACGCGGCGGCCCGGAGGAAGCTCCTCCGGGCCGCCGTCCGCCGTTCCGGAGGCACCGTCCCGGGGCTTTCCGGGTGCGCTCGCGTGTGCGCTCACAGGTGCGCTCACGGGTGCGCTCACGGGTGCGTTCCAGGTGCTTTCCGACCACTGAAGGGACCTTCCCTTCTGCGGCGCGAACATGACAGTCTGGGCGCCATGCGCACTCGTCTCCTCGCCGCCACCCTCACGGCACTCGCCGCGGTGAGCCTCGCTGCCTGCTCCAGCTCCGGATCGGACTCGGGCAAGGCCACCTCCGCGGCCGGCTCCCCCACCGCCCCCGCCGCCTCGGCCACCGCGCCCTCCGACGCCGCCACGCCCTCGGCGACGCCGCCCGCGACCCCCGGGTCCGACCCGGCCGCCCCCACGGCCGACGGCGGCACCGGCGCGCCCGCCCCCGACGCCGGCGCCTCGGGAGCCCCCGCACCGTCCAAGCCCGCGCCGCCCGCCGATGCCGGACTGCCCGCCAAGCCGGGCACCGACGTGACGGCCAAGCTGGTCTCCGCGCTGGACGCGATCGACCCGGCGATCGTCGGCGGCAAGCCGGACCAGGCCGTGGACCGGGCGCGCAACCAGTGCCAGTCGATGTACCAGTTCCCCAAGGACAAGCAGAAGCTGGCGGACCTGGCCAACCAGCGCTTCACCTCCGCCGACCACCCGCAGGGCTTCGGGCCGGACACCGCCACGAAGATCAACGACGCGCTGCTCGCCACGCTCTGCCCGCCGTCCCACTGACCCGCCGATCCGCTTGTCCGCTGGCCCGCTGGTCGGCGACACCATGATCCGCCCGGTGTCCTGAGCGCCGGGCTGCCGTGGCCGCGCCCCTTTCCGGGTGCGCGGCCACGGTCTTCTCGTTTCCGGCGCCCCTCACCGCCGCCCCTCGCCGCCACCCGGAGCGTCCGACACCGTCCTCCCGGCGGGCCCCACCGGCGGCCCACCCGTCCCGACGCCGGTCCGCCCCCCTTCCGTCGCGCGGGCCGTGTGCTGACGAACTGTTAGGACTCTTGACAGACCAGTGGTCTAGTCCAAACATAAGCATGTCGATCCGACCGGGATGCACTGTGGGGGTGTGACCACCGGCGGCTGAGGCACTGCCATGCCCTGCCATGCTCCGCTCCACCCCCGCTCCGTACGGCGCGCGCTTCCGCACGCCGCCCGCGTCCACGCGAGTCGGTGGGCCTTCGCACGCCCGCACACCCCCGCACTTCCCCGTACTCCCGGTTCCGACCCGGTCCCGGGGCCGCCGCCGACCCCACACGGCCGCCCCACCCGGACCGACCGCACCTCCCCAACGTCCTGCCCCACCAAGTCTGTTGGAGAATTCATGCGCCTCCGCCGAACAGTCCAGGCCGTGTTGACGGCCTGCGCCACGCTGGCCGCCTCGGCCGGCCTGGTCGCCGCCGGGACGAGCTCCGCCCAGGCCGCCACCCCGCTCCCCAGCCGGGTCTTCGCCCCCTACTTCGAGTCCTGGACCGGCCAGAGCCCGGCCCAACTGGCCGCGCAGTCCGGCGCCAAGCACCTGACCATGGCGTTCCTCCAGGCCGCCACCAAGGGCTCCTGCACGCCGTACTGGAACGGCGACACCTCCAAGCCGGTGTCCTCCTCCACGTTCGGCGCGGACATCGCGACCATCCGCGCCAACGGCGGGGACGTGATCCCGTCCTTCGGCGGCTACACCGCCGACAACACCGGCACCGAGATCGCCGACAGCTGCACCGACGTCAACCAGATCGCGGCCGCCTTCCAGAACGTGATCACCACCTACGACGTCAGCCGGATCGACCTCGACATCGAGGACAACTCGCTGACCAACACCGCCGGGATCGACCGCCGCAACAAGGCCATCAAGCTCGTGCAGGACTGGGCCGCCGCCAACGGGCGGAGCATCCAGTTCTCCTACACGCTGCCCACCACCACCTCCGGGCTGGCCAGCAGCGGTCTCGCGGTGCTGAAGAACGCGGTCAGCAACAACGCGCGGATCGATGTCGTCAACATGATGACCTTCGACTACTACGACAACGCCGCCCACGACATGGCGGCCGACACCCAGACCTCCGCGCAGGGCCTCTACAACCAGCTCGCCAAGCTCTACCCGTCCAAGACCCCCGCCCAGCTGTGGGGTTCGATCGGGATCACCGAGATGATCGGTGTCGACGACTTCGGTCCGGCCGAGACCTTCACCCTGGCCAACGCCACCACCGTGTACAACTGGGCGGTCTCCAAGGGCATCAACACGCTGTCCTTCTGGGCCCTCCAGCGCGACAACGGCGGCTGCCCGGGCACGGCCGGCAACGACAACTGCTCCGGGATCGCCCAGAACACCTGGGACTTCACCCACGTCTTCGCGCCGTTCACCAGCGGCTCGACGGTGAGCAACGACTTCTCGGTGTCGGCCAGCCCGAACTCCGCCACGGTCGCGGCCGGTTCGTCCACCTCGGCCACCATCGCGACGGCCGTGACGGCGGGCTCCGCGCAGAGCGTCAACCTCACGGTCAGCGGCGCCCCGGCCGGCGTCACCGCCACCGTCACCCCCGGCAGCGTCACCGCCGGCAACAGCGCCACGCTGAACATCAGCACCACCTCCTCGGTGACGCCCGGGAGTTACCCGATCACGGTCACCGGCTCGGCGGCCTCCGGCAGCCACACCAGCACCTTCACCCTGACCGTCACCGGCACCCAGCCCGGCAATGACTTCTCGGTCGCCGTGAACCCGAACTCCGGTACGGTCGCGGCTGGTTCGTCCGTCTCGGCGACCATCTCGACGGCGGTCACGGCCGGCTCGGCGCAGAACCTCAACCTCGCGGTCGTCAGCCAGCCCGTCCCTGGCATCACCGCCACCATCACCCCCGGCAGCGTCACCGCCGGCAACAGCGCCACCCTGAACATCTCCACCAGCTCGGCCGTGACTCCGGGCACCTACCCGCTGGGCATCAGCGCCACCGGGGCCTCCGGCAACCACATCGCGTCCTACACGCTGACCGTCACCGGGACCACGCCGACCACCGGCCTGGTCAACGGCGACCTGGAGAGCGGCAGCCTGGCCCCGTGGACCTGCCAGAGCGGCGGCGCCGTGGTCTCCACCCCGGTCCACTCCGGCACCAAGGCCCTCCAGGCCGCGGCCACCGCCGCCCAGACCGGCGAGTGCGCGCAGACCGTCACGCTGAAGCCCAACACCAGCTACACCCTGAGCGGTTGGGTGCAGGGCAACTACGCCTACATCGGCGTCAACGGCGGCGCCACCGCCAGCGCGTGGGCCAACTCCTCCGGCTGGACCAAGGTGTCCGTCCCCTTCACCACCGGCGCCAACGGCACCGTCTCCGTGTACCTGCACGGCTGGTACGGCCAGGGCAACGTGTACGGGGATGACTTCTCCATCGCCTGAGACCGCCCCGGGCGACGAATGACGGTTGACGAGTAACGGATAACGGATGACAGCTGACAGATTTCAACATCTGTCAGCTGTCATCTGTCTTCTGTTCGTTGTTACCCGTTCGCTGTCATCCGTCCGCCGTCAGTCTTCCGGCCGCGGCCTGCCGCCCGTCTCCTGTCAGCCGCCCGCCGCCGCCCGCATCCGCTCCGGTCGGCACAGCGCCAGGTAGACCACCGTCGCGAGCACCCCGCAGACCAGGACCACCAGCGCCAGCAGCACCGCCGACGGCTGACCGCCGAGGCTGCTCAGCGGCGCGACCACCGCGGCGCACAGGAAGTTGCCCGTCCCGAGCAGCGCCGACGCCGTACCCGCCACCTGCGGCTCGACCAGGCCGAGCGCCTGGGCGGCGGTGTTCGGCAGCAGCACGCCCAGGCTGCCCATCATCACGAACAGCGGCGGGCAGAACCCGGCCAGCCCGAAGTCCCACACCGTGGTCAGCAGCACCAGCGCCACCCCGGCGGCGACCGCCGCCGCGAGGCTGCCCAGCATCAGCACCCGCTGCGTGAAGCGCGGCGCCAGCACGCGCCCGTTCACCTGGGTCATCACCACGATCGCGAACGAGTTCAGCCCGAACAGCAGGCTGTAGGTCTGCGGCGAGACCTGGTACACGTGCTGGAGCACCGTCGACGACCCGCTGATGTAGCCGAACAGCGCCCCGAAGGCGAGGGAGCTGGTCAGCGCCAGCCCGAGGAACGGCAGGTTGCCCAGCAGCCGTCCCATCGTCCGCAGGGTCGCGCCCACGCCGCCGCGGTCCCGGGTCTCCGGCGGCAGCGTCTCGCGCAGCACCCCGAACGAGACCAGGGTGAGCAGCAGCCCGAGCGCCGTCAGCACGCCGAAGGTGCCGCGCCACGAGGTGAACCGCATCAGCTGCGCGCCGATGATCGGCGCGAGGATCGGCGCCAGCCCGGATATCAGGGCGATCGAGGCGAGGAAGCGCAGCAGCGCGACGCCCTGGAAGCGGTCCCGGGAGACGGCGCGTCCGATCACCAGCCCGGCGGACCCGGCCGCGCCCTGGACGAAGCGGGCGGCGATCAGCACGGCCAGGTTCGGCGCGAACACGCACACCACGCTGGACAGGGTGTAGAGGACGAGCCCGGCGAGCAGCGGCACCCGGCGCCCGTAGCGGTCGCTGAGCGGCCCGAAGAGCAGCTGCCCGGCGGCGACCCCGAACATCGAGAAGGTCAGGGTGAGCTGGACGGCGGCCGGCTGGGCGACCAGGTCGTCGGCGATCGCGGGCAGGCCCGGCAGGTAGAGGTCGGTGGTGAGCGGACCGAGCGCGGTGAGGCCGCCGAGGGCGGCGATCACGGCCCAGCCGGGACGGGTCTGGCCGGTGGCGGGTGCGGCGACGGATGCGGGGGCGGTGGTGGCGGCAGCGGTCGACGTGTCGTCGGTGGGGCCGACGGTCGGGCCGGGCATGGTTCTCCTTACGGACGGGCGACGTGGGGTTCGTTCGCGCTCCGTCCTACCGCAGCACGGTCCGGTTCCCACAGCGGGGGTACGTGCTGTCCGGCTGCGGGGGTGCGCCGGGCGGATCGTCCGCCGCCCGTTTCCGGCCCGCACACGGCGACGGCCCGCCCGCACCTTCCGGTGCCCGGCGGGCCGTTCCGTTCCCCGGTCGCGGCGACCAGGAGTGCTCAGAGGTGTTCAGGGGTTCCCGGGAGTGCTCAGGAGTACTCGGGTGCCCGCCGGACTCAGCGCTTGGCGACGTGCTCGGCGCGCAGCGCCGCCTGCACCGCCGCGCCGTCCTGCCACGCGTAGAGCTGGTTGCCGGTCAGCGCCACGTTGTAGTACCCACAGGTGCCGATGACCTTGGTCGCGACGCCCTCGGGGAACCAGCCGGCCTTGAGCGACTCCGGCACCGGGTGCGCGCTCTTGCCCGGCTGCCCGGCGGTGCAGCCGACGGGCAGCCGCTCCTCCGGGAGGGTGGCGCGCAGCAGGCGGTCGTCGCCCCTGGTGGACATCAGGTACTTCACCCCGGAGGCGTTGTCGGGCAGCCAGGTCGGCATCGACCGGCGGTCGGCCTTGGCCTGGGTGCCGGTCTCGTACGAGCCCTGTTGCTGGTGGTGCTCGTCGTACCAGTCGGACACCCGCGGGCCGATTGCCACGGCCGCCACGGCGACGGCCATGCCGGTACCAGCGACTCCCAGCGCGACCTTGCTCACGATGCCCTTCATGCCCGGCTGTCCTCTCCGTGTCGTGACCGGTGCGGCCGTCGCCGACCGCTCGTCTCCGCCGCCGGCGGCCGCTCAGGTCCGCGTCGCCGGCCCGGTCGGCGTGCTCCACCGTCCGGTGCAACCATCGTGGCCCGTCCCGACCCGTCGGATCGTCACCACCAGGTCGCGATCTTGTCTCCAACCCACGGGGTACCTTCTCCACCTTCAGGCGTATGTCCTTCGGCAGGGACCCTGAGGCCCGCAGGTCCGGGGCCCGCGGGCTCGGAGGCGTGCCGCTCCGGCGCCCTGGCCGGCACGCGCGGGTCGAGCGCGGCCCGAGCCCCGGTCGAGCCCCGGTCGAGCCTCGCTCAAGCCCGGCGCCGCCGCAGCCCGGCCTGCTGCACCCGGGGGCACCGGTACCCCCGGATCGCGGACCGCCCGCCGCTCAGACCGCCGCCGGCACCGGCCTGGCCAGCGGGAACGGGCGGCCGTCGAGGGTCCAGTGCGGGTCGATCGGGCGCAGCAGGGAGGCGTACACCTGCGCGGCGACGTCCGGGTGGCGGATCTCGCCGGTGGGCGGGCCGGCCGGGATGCCGTGCCCCGCGCAGGCGACCCAGGCCGTCCGCTCCTCGACCGTACGGCCGCCGTGGCCGCCGGCGTCCACGTGCCCGTGGTCGGTGACGACGATGACCGTCCACTGCTCCTCGGCGTAGGTCGCCCGGCCGCGGACGGCGTCGAGGAGGCGGCCGAGGCGCTCGTCGGCGGTGCGCATGGACGCGCGGTACTCGTCGCCGCAGCCCAGGAAGTGGGCGGTCTCGTCGACGGCGCCGAGGTAGACGAAGGAGGCCTCCGGGTCGGCGGTGCCGAGGACGTGGACGGCCTCCCGGACGACCTCCTCGTCCACCGCCTCCCAGGCCTCGGGGGTGTCCTCGGCGGGGGCCACGTAGGAGAGCCGGCCGGGGGCGCGGAACAGCGGGCCGCCGGACTCGTTGATCATCAGCGGGTCCCAGCCGGCCGCGACGAAGGTGCGGCGCCGGTCGCCCCGGGCGAGGCGGGTGGCGAAGTCGGGGAACACGTCGAGCCGGTTGCCGCCCAGGTGGTTGCCCCAGACCCCGTGCTTGGCGGGCTCGACCCCGGTCACGATGGTGGTCCAGCACGGCCCGGACATGGTGGGCGTGCCGTCCGCGACGGTGACCGGCACCAGGAACCCGGCCTCGGCGACCTCCTCCAGGCGCGGCATCTGCACCTGCGCCAGGTAGTCGTGGCGGACACCGTCGATCCCGACGACGAGAACGCGGGGGCGGGGCCACTGGGCAGCGGACATGGGACGTTCCTTTCGGTCGTGCGCACCCGGCCGCGCCCGCCGAGGGCGCCGCCGACCGCGCCATGCTCCACCGACCGCCGTACCGGTCGGCGTCACCTCACCGAACGCCGGGTGTCCACGAGGTGTCGGAAGAGCGCCGGGGAGCCGCCGGGGCGGTCCGCGGCCGACGGGGGCCGTACGGAACGGGCCGCCCCGCCGACCGTGCCGACGCCGCGGGCTCCGGGCCGCGGGCTCCGGGCGGCGGGGCGGCAGGCGGGGAGGCGGCAGGTCGGCGCTACGGACGGCGGGGCAGGTCGGCGCTGCCGGCGGCGGGGCGGGTCACGACTGCGGGCGGAACTCGTGGACCACCTCGATGCGGCCGACGATGTGCCGGTTGAACTCGGCCAACTCCTCGGCGGGCACCCAGAGTTCGAGGATCGTCCGGCCGCCCGCCCGCTGGACGGGGTAGCGGGCGAGGAAGGCGGTGTCGACCTCGAAGCGGGTGACGTAGCCGACGCCGGAGGCGGGCACGTTCCAGTCCCGGGCGATCCGGATCGCGTAGTCCTCGTTGAGGACGGGGTAGAAGATCGGCTGCTCGGGCAGGCGGGGCGGCCAGGCGCGCCGGTCGGCGGCCTCGACCAGGGCCAGCTCCTCCGGGCCGGTGGGGCGCCAGAGGGTGGTGGTCGGGGGCCGCGTCGGGACGTACTGGCTGGTCATGGCAGGGACGGTAGCCGGGCCGCGACGGGCCCGGCCACCGGTTTTCCCGGGCCGGGAGGGGCGGGCGGCGGCCCGTCAGCGGTAGGCGGACTCGCCGGTGATGGCCTCGCCGAGGACCAGGGTGTGGATCTCACTGGTGCCCTCGTAGGTGAGCACCGACTCCAGGTTGTTGGCGTGCCGCAGCACCGGGTACTCGGTGGTGATGCCATTGGCGCCGAGGACGGTCCGGGCGCTGCGGGCGATCTCCAGCGCGGTGCGGACGTTGTTGAGCTTGCCGAAGCTGATGTGCGGCGGGCGGGCCGCGCCCTGCTCCTTGAGCCGGCCGATCCGCAGGGCGACCAGGTAGGCCTTCTCGACCTCCAGCATCATCTCGACCAGCTTCTGCTGGGTCAGCTGGAAGCCCGCGATCGGGCGGTCGAACTGGATCCGGCTCTTAGCGTAGTCCAGGGCGGCGGTGTAGCAGTCGCGGGCGGCTCCGACGGTGCCCCAGAGGATGCCGTAGCGGGCCTCGTTGAGGGAGGAGAGCGGGCCGCGCAGGCCGACCACCCCGGGCAGCACGGCGTCGGCGGGCAGCACCACCTCGTCGAAGGCCAGCTCGCTGGTGACGGAGGCGCGCAGCGAGAGCTTGCCGTGCACGTCGGTGGCGGTCAGGCCGCGGGTGCCGCGCTCGACCAGGAAGCCGCGCACGCCCTCCTCGGTCTGCGCCCAGACCACGGCGACGTCGGCGATGCTGCCGTTGGTGATCCACATCTTGCTGCCGGACAGCACCCAGTCGCCGCCCTCACCGCCCTTGCGCACCGCCCGGGTCCGCATGTTGGCGGGGTCGGAGCCGAAGTCCGGCTCGGTGAGGCCGAAGCAGCCGATCAGTTCACCGGCGGCCATGCCGGGCAGCCAGCGCTGCTTCTGCTCCTCGGAGCCGAAGGCGTGGATCGAGCGCATGGCGAGCGAGCCCTGGACGGAGACGAAGCTGCGCAGCCCGGAGTCGGCCGCCTCCAGCTCCATGCAGGCCACCCCGTACGCCACCGCGTCGGCGCCCGCGCAGCCGTAGCCGTCGAGGTGCATGCCGAGCACGCCCAGGGCGCCGAGCTCGGGGGCAAGCTCGCGGACCGGGAAGACCCCGCGCTCGAACCAGTCGCCGATGTGCGGGCGGATGTGCTCCTCGGTGAACCGGCGGACGGTGTCGCGGATCAGCCGCTCCTCGTCCGAGAGCAGGTCGCCGACGGCGAGCAGGTCGGACGGGTCGATCCGGGTCGGCTTCGTCATCGAAGCTCCTTGTACTCTCGGCGGAATACCAGCGGAATACCGGCGAGTATCGCGCACCCGGCCGAGCGGTGGGCGGGCGCGAACGAGTGAGGATGGCGACATGTCCGACGGTGCGTACGTGATCGGCGAGGTGACGGCCCAGGAGCTGGACGACTCGGCGGAGGAGTTCGCCGGGCTCCTGGCGGAGACCGTGCACGGCGGCGCCTCGATCGGGTTCCTCGCCCCGCTGGCGCCCGACGAGGCCACGACGTGGTGGCGGGCGCTCGGCCCGGACCTCGCGGCCGGCCGGCTGGTGTTGTGGACCGCCCGGAACCGGGCCGACGGACGGCTGGCCGGCACGGTGCAGCTGCGGCCCGCCACCACCGCGAACGGCCGCCACCGGGGCGAGGTGGCCAAGCTGATGGTGCACCCCGCCGATCGCGGGCACCGGCTGGCGGGACGGCTGCTGGCGGCCCTGGAGGAACGGGCGGTGGAGCTGGGCATCCGGCTACTGGTGCTGGACACCGAGACCGGGAGCCCGGCGGAGCGGCTCTACGAGGGGGCGGGCTGGACCCGGGTCGGCTCGGTGCCGGACTTCGCGGCCGACCCGGCGGGCGTGCTCCGGCCGACCACCATCTTCTTCAAGTCGCCGACGCGCTGACGGGTCGACGGCCCGAGCGGGCGAAGCGGGCCGGGCGGGCCGGGCGGGCCGAGGAACACAGCGGATCGGATCGGAACGGAACGGGAGCAGGGCATGGCACGTTGGGCGCTGGTCGTGGAGGAGACGGTGGGCACCGGGCACGACCGGACCTGGGGCAGCAAGGTGCTCGCCGAGGTCGAGGGCAGCCGCGAGGAGGCCGTCGAGGAACTGAAGCGACTCGTCCCCTCCTACACCCCGCAGCACCCGTTCAACAGCCGACGGCGGACGCTGCTCCGCGACGGGGACACCTACCTGCTGGTCTCGCAGGGGAGCATGCGCGACTACCACTGCGTGTTCAAGGTGTGGGAGCTGCTGTGGGACAGCGAGCGGCCGGACGTCCAGGCGGAGCGCCTGGCCGAGGGGGACGCGGAGGGCGGGTGACGGAGGGCGGGTGACGGAGGGCGGGTGACAGCGAACAGATGACAGCCGACAGATAACAGATAACAGATAACAGATTTCAAACTCTGTCAGCTGTCAGCCGTCACCCCACCCCGCAGAGCCGCAGCACCGCCGTCGTCGCCGCACCGGCGACCACCACCACCGGGAACGGTGCCCGGCGCAGCGCGAGCACCCCTGCGGCCAGCACGCCCGCCGGGCGGGCCCACCCCGCGAAACCGTGCCCCTGGGTCAGCGCGCCGGTCGCGACCAGGGCCACGAGCAGCACCGTCGCCGCGACGGCCAGCAGGTGCCGCAGTCGCTCCGAGAGGGCGAGCCGGCCGGCGAGCAGCGGCCCGGCGAGCCGGTAGGCGTACGTTCCGGCCGCGAGCAGCAGAACGGCGTACAGCGGCATCATCGAACCGTCTCCTTCTCGCTCTTCACAGCACTCTCCCCGCCCACCGCGTTCTCCACGTTCTGCTCGTCCGCGGCACTCCGGGCCGCCTCCCCCTCCGCCGGCCGTCCGGCGAACAGCAGCCCGACTAGGGCCAGCAGCACCGGCAGCCCGGCCGGGACGAACGGCGTGGCGGCGACCGCGACCACCGCTCCCACCAGCGCCGCCGTACGGATGCGGCGGCCCACGAGCGAGGGCAGGACGAGGGCGAGCAGCACCGCCGGGAAGGCCGCGTCCAGGCCGAGCGCGTCCGTGTCGCCGAGCAGCCCGCCCGCGAGCGCGCCGAGCAGCACCGAGACGTTCCAGACCACGAACAGCGCGATCCCGCAGAGCCAGTACACGGCGTGGCGCCGGCGCGGCTCGTTCTGCTGCAGGGCGAAGGCGGCGGTCTCGTCGGTGAGCAGCTGCGCACCCAGCAGGCGCCGCCACCAGGGGCCGTCGAGCACATCGGCCACGGTGAAGCCGAAGGGCAGCAGCCGGGCGTTGAGCACCAGCCCGGTGGCGACCGCGGCGAGGGCGCCGCCGCCGGAGAGCACCACGCCGACCGCCGCGAACTGGGAGCCGCCCGCGAACACCAGGACGGAGAGGGCGACCGGCACCCAGAGCGGTAGGCCGCCGGAGACGCTGATCGCGCCGAAGGAGGCGCCGACGAGGGCATCGGCCAGGCAGACCAGAGCGACGTCCCGGAGGGTGGCGCGCTCCAGTGTTCGGAGTAGCGAACGCATGTTCATTAGAGTGAACCGCTCCAGCCTCGTTCGTCAAGGCGAACAGGCGGACCGATCCGGCGAACGATGGCCGACGCGGTCGGTACGGTCGGCGCGACCGACCGTGGCAGCATGAACGGCGGCATCGGCCGCACCGGGAGCCGTGGACGTGGAAGGGGCCAGGAGGAAGCGTGAGTGGCGAGCATGAGTGACCAGACCACCCCGGCCACGGGCCCCGACGGCAGCACCGGCAACCGCCCCGGCGGCGGCAGCACCGGCGGCAACGGCAACGGGAACGGCACCGAGCTGATCGGCCAGATCGCCGCCTCGATCCGGCGCGAGCGCGAGCGCAGCGGCCTGTCGATGGCCGAGCTGGCCCGGCGTGCGGGCATCGCCAAGTCCACCCTGTCCCAGCTGGAGTCGGGCGCGGGCAACCCCAGCGTGGAGACGCTCTGGGCACTCGGGGTCGCGCTGAACGTGCCGTTCAGCCGGCTGGTCGACCCGCCGCGCCCGGTGGTCAAGGTGATCCGGGTCGGCGAGGGCCCGGTGACCCACTCCGAGCGTGCCGACTACGCCGCCACCGTGCTCTCCTCCTGCCCGCCCAACGCCCGGCGCGACATCTACCGGATCGAGGCGCAGCCGGGCGAGACCAGGGCCTCCGACCCGCACATGCCCGGCACCGTCGAGCACGTGCTGATCGGTGCCGGGCGGGCGCTGGTCGGGCCGACGGAGGCGCCGGTGGAACTGGGCCCGGGCGACTACGTGAGCTACCCGGGCGACGCTCCGCACGTGTTCCGCGCCCTGGCCCCGGACACCCTCGCGGTGATCGTCATGGAACACATCTGACGACCAGTCAGCATCCCCTGGCGGGAACGGACTACTTCAACAGCCCGTCCAGGAAGGGATTTCCGAACACCCGGTGCGGGTCGTGGCGGTCCAGGACGGCGACCGCCTCGTCCCAGCCGGGCCCGCCGCCGGCCCGCAGGCTGTCGGGGATGGCCCGGCCGATCATGTCCGGGTCGGACCAGGCGGCGGCGTCGGTGTAGGCCCAGCCCTTGGACCACTCGACCCGCAGGCCCGCCCGGGTGCCGTCGAAGGTGCGCAGCAGCCACTGCTCCAACTCCCGGGCGAAGCGCTCCAGTCCGGGGGTGCCGGGGAAGGCCAGGACGTCCAGCCAGACCGCCGTGTCCCACTCGGGACGGTCGGCGCGCGGGCGCAGCGCGGACAGCAGCGGGGGCCGGGCGCCGGGGACGCCGGAGGCGGCCGGGTCGTCCAGGCCGGTGACCCGGATCTCCACCGCGCCGTTCACCGGGAACTCGCCCCGGGCCTGGTAGGCGGCGAGCGACTCCCGGTAGTAAGCGGCGAATTCGCTCACCACCCACTGGAGGTCGGCGCGCTTGGTGAGGATCGCGTAGCCGTTGGCGGTGACCCGCAGGGTGGTCGGGCGGACGTACTGGAGCAGGGCGCGGGAAGGGCCCCAGAGGTCGGAGCGCAGTCCGCCGGCGAGCAGGTGGGTGAGCACCTCGCCGCTGAGCAGCCGGCGCAGCAGGTCGCCGGAGAGCAGGATGTCCGTGATGTCGCCGGTGAGCCCCACCTTCGCGACCAGGTACTGGAGTTGGCCGAACAGCGGGGCCGATGCCCAGGCGCCGGCGACGATCTCCCCGGCGAGCCGGGCGACCGGCTCCGGAATGCTGTCCGAGAAGGGGTAGTTGTAGGGGCGGTCGACGGAGAGGGAGCCGAGCGGCTTGTTCGGGGTGACGCTCCAGGTCTTGAGCCAGGGGTACTCGGTGTAGGCGAACCAGATCGCCTCGACCCGGCCGTCGCGGTCCACGAACTCGGCGAGCGTGCGCGGGCCGCTCCCGCCGCCGAGGACGCCGCCCAGCACTCCCCCGAGCACTCCGCCGAGCCCGCCGCCGGTCCCGGTGCCGCTGCCGCTGTCGCTGCCCGGGCGGGCGAAGAGCTCGCTCGCCGGGATGTCGAGCCGGCTGACGCAGCGCAACGGGCGGTCGGCGCCGGCCCGCAGCACCACCTCGGTGAGGAAGGCCCGGCCCAGGTGCACCAGGAAGGCGGCGCTGTCGGCCTCGGAGCGGTCGAAGGTGCGCAGGGTGTAGCGGCCGGTGGCCGGGTCGAGGACGACGGCGGTGAGCCGGACGACCTGGTTGCTGACCGAGCCGTAGCCGTGCCCCTCCGGCCGCGCCTCCCCGACCGCCGTGGTGGCGGTGCCGTGGCCGCCGATGGCGAGCACGCCGCCGACGGTGAGCTCGCCGGGGGCGGGGCAGGCGGTCAGGCCGAGGCCGCGCTGGGCCAGGTGCGCGAGCAGGGCCTCCATGGTGGCGCCGGTCTGCACCCGGACGGTGCCGGGCGAGTCGGCGCTGATGGCGGTGAGGTACCGGCTGGTGTCCACGAGCAGGACCCGGGCGCTCTCCGGGGTCCCGGCGGCGACGGTGAGCGGCGCCCAGGTGTGCCGGTAGCCGGAGGCGCGCAGCCGCCAGCCGTTGGCGTGCGCCCAGTCGGCGAGGGCCGGGACCTCCTCGGGGGTGCGCGGCACGCAGGTCCACAGCTGGTCGGTGCGGATCTCGCCGGACCAGTTCTGGAAGACCCGCTGGTAGAGCTCGGTGCCGGCGGGCAGCCCGGGCGGTACGGGCGTGGCGGCCTCGGCGCTGTCCGGGCCGACGGTGCCGCGCAGCAGCCAGGCCGCACCGCCGAGCACCGCCGACGCGCCCAGCAGCTGTCGGCGGGTGAGGCCGTCGGTGGTGCTCCTCCGCGTGCCCGCGGGGCCCGCCGGGGCCGTCGACGAGGCTCTCGCCGGGGCCTGCGCCCGGGCGCCCGCGGAGGCCTCCGTCGGGGCGTCCGCAGCGGCGTCCACCTGGGCATTCATGCGGGTATTCATGGGGGTCATCCCCTCCGGTGTCGCCCCGTCACCCGTTCCGCCCATCGGGCCGTGTCCTGTGGTCATCCGTCCGTCCGCCCCTTCGCGCTGGTCCCCCCGGGCCGAGCTGCGGCGATCCGGGTCCGGCCGGAGTCCGCCCGGCCCGGTCTGGAGCGTATGGAGGGGCGTACGGCCGTTTGAAGCACCCGCCGGGGATCTCACTCCTTCGAGTGAGATCGGTCCGATCCGCCCCGGGAACCCCGTCCACCTGCACAGCTCCTCGTCCGGACTCTGTTGCCCGGCTCCTCGGCGGGCGCATAGGTTGATCGCGATCACCCCACCCCGCCCGCCGGAGGCCCCGCCATGCCCTCGTCCGCGAACCCGCCCGTGCCCGCGCGTCCCGTGCCCGGGCCGCTGACGGTCGCCGTCGCCCAGCCCGTCTGCGCCGCCGCCGGCCGTCCGGACACCGTGTCCGAGAACGTGGCCCTGCACGCCGAGGCGGTACGGGAGGCGGGCACCCGGCTGGCGGTGTTCCCCGAGCTGTCGCTGACCGGCTACGACCTGGCCGCACCGGCCGTCGACCCGGCGGACGCCCGGCTCGCACCGCTGGTGGCGGCCTGCGCCGCGGCCGGCGCCGTCGCCCTGGTCGGGGCGCCGGCGGTCGAGGCCGACGGGCGCGAGTCCATCGCCACGCTGGCGGTCACCGGGCAGGGCGCCGAGGTCGTCTACCGGAAGATGCGCCTGCACGGCGCCGAGGTCGAGCGCTTCACCCCGGGCGGGAAGCCCGTCGTCCTGGAGCTGGACGGTCTGCGGCTCGGCCTCGCCGTCTGCGCGGACGCCGCCGATCCGACGCACGCCGAGGAGACCGCCGCGCTCGGCATCGACGCCTACGTCGCCTCCACCCTCTACGGGCCCGGCGCAGCCCAGGCCGAGCGCCGGGACGGCCACGTCCGCGACCGGGCCGCCGCCCACGGGGTGTGGTGCGTGCTCGCGACCTGCGCCGGGGCCACCGGCGAGTACCCGGACAGCTCGGGCGGCTCCGGCGTCTGGGCCCCGGGCGGCGGCCTCGTCGCCCAGGCCGGTACCGCCCCGGGCGAGCTGGTCCGCGCCGAGGTGGCCCGTACCGGCCTGCCCCGGCAGTAGGCGCCGGGCCCGAACCGGGACCAGAACCGGAACCGGGTCACCCCCACCGGAAATACCCGGGCCCCGCTCGCGGCTGTGGTGATCGGAGATCCGTTCCGGGCCCGGTCGGGCCCGTACAGGAGGTGCAGCGCGCGATGGGTGGCCAGCAGGAGAAGCCGCAGGAGTACCGGATCGAGCACGACTCGATGGGCGAGGTCCGGGTGCCGGCCGACGCGAAGTGGCAGGCGCAGACGCAGCGGGCGGTGGAGAACTTCCCGGTGTCCGGTCAGCGGCTGGAGCGGGCGCACATCGCCGCGCTGGCCCGGATCAAGGCGGCAGCCGCCCGGGTGAACGCCCGGCTCGGGGTGCTGGACGAGGAGACGGCGGAGGCGATCGCGGCGGCGGCCGAGGAGGTCGCGGACGGGCGCTGGGACGACCAGTTCCCGGTGGACGTGTTCCAGACCGGCTCGGGCACCTCGTCCAACATGAACACCAACGAGGTGATCGCGACCCTGGCCGGGGAGCGGCTGGGCCGGCCGGTCCACCCGAACGACCACGTCAACGCCAGCCAGTCGTCCAACGACGTCTTCCCGTCCTCGATCCACATCGCCGCCACCGGCGCCGTCACCCACGACCTGGTCCCGGCGCTGGAGCACCTCGCGGAGGCGTTGGAGCGCAAGGCCGCCGAGTTCGCCCGGGTGGTCAAGTCGGGCCGCACCCACCTGATGGACGCCACGCCCGTCACGCTCGGCCAGGAGTTCGGCGGCTACGCGGCGCAGGTACGGCACGGGCGGGAGCGGCTGCTGGCCACCCTCCCCCGGGTGGCCGAACTCCCGCTCGGCGGCACGGCGGTGGGCACCGGGATCAACACCCCGCCCGGCTTCCCGGAGGCCGTCATCGCGGAGGTCGCCCGCGCCACCGACCTGCCGC
The DNA here is from genome assembly GCF_042789775.1 of Kitasatospora sp. NPDC056800. Taxonomy (NCBI): domain Bacteria; kingdom Bacillati; phylum Actinomycetota; class Actinomycetes; order Kitasatosporales; family Streptomycetaceae; genus Kitasatospora; species Kitasatospora sp. NPDC056800. The sequence goes on from NZ_JBHUAL010000004.1 coordinate 63,962, forward strand.
TGACCGAGGCCAGGAACCACTTCGAGGCGCAGGGCGCACGGGACGCCCTGGTCGAACTGAGCGGTCAACTGCGCACGGTGGCGGTCGGGTTCACGAAGATCGCGAACGACCTGCGGTGGATGGGCTCCGGTCCGCGCACCGGGCTCGGCGAGATCAACCTGCCGGACCTCCAGCCGGGTTCGTCGATCATGCCGGGCAAGGTGAACCCGGTGCTGCCCGAGGTGGTGCTGATGGTCGCCGCCCAGGTGGTGGGCAACGACGCGACGGTCACCCTGGCGGGCGCGAGCGGCAACTTCGAGCTGAACGTGATGCTCCCGGTGCTCGCCCGCAACGTGCTGGAGTCGGTGCGGCTGCTCGCCAACAGCGCCCGGCTGCTGGCCGACCGGACGGTGGACGGCATCACCGCCAACGTCGAACGGGCCCGGGAGTACGCGGAGTCCTCACCCTCGGTGGTGACCCCGCTGAACCGCTACATCGGGTACGAGGAGGCCGCGAAGGTCGCCAAGCAGGCACTGGCGGAGCGCAAGACGATCCGTCAGGTGGTGCTGGAGCGCGGCTACGTCGAACAGGGCAGGCTCACCGTGGAGCAGCTGGACGAGGCGCTGGACGTGCTGCGGATGACGCACCCCTAGCGGGCCGGGCCGGCCGGCGGCTGTGACACGGCTTGGTCCCGGTCGCCGGCCGCGCCTTCGCCGGAGGACGCGCGCCGGGGCGCGGCGGGCGGTTGCGCCCTCCGCGCCCCGGTCACGGGCTGCGGGGAAGATCAGCCCTTGGCGCGACCGGCCCGGCCGCGCCGCATCGATGCTCCGTTCGACGTCATGGTCGCCATCGAGATCGCCGCGAGGCCGAGCAGGAACATCACGGCGCCCACGATGACGCAGGTCACGATGTTCTTGCCGTGCGCGACGGACCCGGAGACGACCCACGGGGAGATGATCGTCCAGGCACCGAGCGCGGCGGCCGCCCAGGCCCGCGCGTGGGTGCGTTCGTAGGCCGACCCGTAGCCGGCCATCAGAGCCGTGTAGGCCAGCCCGACGATCAGGCAGGTCACGGTCAGGGTGTTGTACGCGGTGAAGCCGACGATCCACGGCGATGCCGCCAGGAAGAGGCCGGCCAGGACGGCCAGGGCCTCGATGCCCTGAGCGCGGGGGGTCGAGGTGACCCGCTCGTAGCGTTCGCGCAGTTCGACGATGTCCGGATGGTGCTCCATGCCCGTCGTCGGGATATGGGTTGCCACCGATACCACCTCCTGTGGTCGGAACCGGTAAGGCGCTTGCCCCGTACCCATTCTGGCTCTTATCCAACGATTTGCACCCAATAGTCCGGAATAACCGATAACCATCGGATCACGCCGGTGACCTGCGTCTCAACCGTCCGGGTCGCCATTGCCTATGCAACTCGTTGCATAGCAGGATGCGGGCCATGGCATTGGAGCACGCGATCCTCGTCTCACTGCTGGAGCAGCCCGGCTCCGGCTACGAGCTGGCCCGGCGCTTCGACCGCTCGATCGGGCGCTTCTGGACCGCCACCCACCAGCAGATCTACCGGGTGCTGCGGCGGATGGAGGCGGACGGCTGGGTGGCCGCGCAGGAGGTCAGCCAGGACGGACGCCCGGACAAGAAGGTCTACTCGGCGGCCGAGGCCGGACGGGCCGCGCTGGCCGGCTGGCTGCGCGAACCGGTCGAACCGGAGACCGTCCGGCACGAGCTCGCGGTCAAGATCCGGGCCGCCGCCTTCGACGACCCGGCCGCACTGATCTCCGAGGTCGAACGGCACCGCGAGGGCCATGCCGCCCTGCTCGCCCGCTACCTGCACGGCGAGCAGCGGGACTTCCCCGACGCCACCGCGCTCGACGCCGGGCAGCAGCTGCAGCACGTGGTGCTGCGCGGCGGCATCGAGTACGAGCGGATGACCCTCGCCTGGCTCGACGACGTGCTCGCCACCCTGCGCCGCCTCTCCTCCGCCGGCTGACGGCGGACCGCCGACGACCGGCGGACGGCGGGCGACGCCCGGTCCCTGCCACCCGCCCCTCCTCACACCCTCGACCCCCGGGAGCCCCTCGATGCTCTTCAACCCGCGCAACTACGACCCCGCACAGTTCGACGAGCCGACCCGCCGGCTGCTGCGCGCGACGGTGGACTGGTTCGAGTCCCGCGGCAAGAAGGCGCTGATCGACACCTACATCGACCGCAGCTGGTACGCCGACTTCCTGGACTTCGCCGCGAAGGAGGGCCTGTTCGCGGAGTTCCTGACCCCCGCCTCGGCCGACCCCGACAAGCGCTGGGACACCGCCCGCATCGCCGAGCTGAACGAGATCCTCGGCTTCTACGGCCTCGGCTACTGGTACACCTGGCAGGTCACCATCCTGGGCCTGGGCCCGGTCTGGCAGAGCGGGAACGAGGCCGTCCGCGCCCGCGCCGCCAAGCTGCTGGCCGAGGGCCACGTGATGGCCTTCGGCCTCTCCGAGCGCACCCACGGCGCGGACATCTACTCCACCGACATGATCCTCACCCCGGACGGCGAGGGCGGCTTCACCGCGACCGGCTCCAAGTACTACATCGGCAACGGCAACGTGGCCGGCCTGGTCTCGGTGTTCGGCCGCCGCTCGGACGTCGAGGGCCCGGAGGGCTACGTCTTCTTCGCCGCCGACAGCCGCCACGACGCGTACCACCTGGTCAAGAACGTGGTGAACGCGCAGATGTACGTCAGCGAGTTCCGCCTGGAGGACTACCCGGTGCGCGCCGAGGACGTGCTGCACACCGGCCAGGCCGCCTTCGACGCCGCGCTCAACACCGTCAACGTCGGCAAGTTCAACCTCTGCACCGCCTCGATCGGCATCTGCGAGCACGCGATGTACGAGGCCGTCACGCACGCCCACAGCCGAGTGCTGTACGGCAAGCGGGTCACCGACTTCCCGCACGTCAAGCGGGAGCTGACCGACGCCTACGTCCGCCTGGTGGCGATGAAGCTGTTCAGCGCGCGGGCCGTGGACTACTTCCGCACCGCCTCCCCCGAGGACCGCCGCTACCTGCTGTTCAACCCGATGACCAAGATGAAGGTCACCACCGAGGGCGAGAAGGTCATCGACCTGATGTGGGACGTCATCGCCGCCAAGGGCTTCGAGGCGGACACCTACTTCGACAAGGCCGCGAAGGACATCCGCGGCCTGCCGAAGCTGGAGGGCACCGTCCACGTCAACCTGGCGCTGATCCTCAAGTTCATGGGCAACTACCTGTTCGCCCCGGCCGACTACGCCCCGGTGCCGAGCCGCCTGGACGCCGCCGACGACGACTTCCTGTTCCGGCAGGGCCCGGCCCGCGGCCTCGGCGCGATCCGCTTCCACGACTGGCGCGCCGCCTACGACCGCCACGCCGCGCTGCCCAACGTCGCCCGCTTCCGCGAGCAGGCCGACGGCTTCTGCGCGCTGCTGCTCGAGAACGCGCCGAGCAAGGAGCAGCAGGCCGACCTGGACTTCCTGCTGGAGATCGGCCAGCTGTTCGCGCTGATCGTCTACGGCCAGCTGGTGCTGGAGCAGGCCGAGTTGACCGGCCTGACCGCCTCCGAGGACGGCGGCGACGTGCTGGACCGGATCTTCGACGCGCTGGTCCGCGACTTCTCCGCGCACGCCACCGAGCTGCACGGCAAGGCCTCGGCCACCGAGGAGCAGGCCGCCTGGGCGCTGACGAACGTGCGCCGCCCGGTCGCCGACCCGGCGCGGGACGCGCGGGTGTGGGAGCGGGTCGAGGCCCTCTCCGGTGCGTACGAGATGCGGCCGTAGGGCGGAGCGGCAGGACTCCGGGGGTGCCGGTCGGCGGGCCGGCACCCCCGGTTCACTTCTCCGGCCCACCGCCCGCGTTCACCTTCACCGTTCGCCCCTCGGATCGCCCCTCCGGTTCACCGCTCCGGTTCACCGCTCCGGTTCACCGCTCCGGGGAGGTCCGGCCGTCGCCGAGGCCCATGTCGCGGGCCCGGGCGACCGCCTCGGCGCGCGTGGCGACGTGCAGCTTCTCGAAGATGTGGGTGATGTGGTTGCGGACGGTCTTCTCCGCGACCACCAGCTCCCGGGCGATCCGCCGGTTGTCCAGCCCGCGCGCGACCAGGCCCAGCACCTCGGCCTCGCGGGCGGTGAGTTCGGGGAAGAGCTGCCCCGCCTCCCGCATCCTCGCCCCGGCCAGCAGAGCGGTGATCCTCCCGGCCACCTCGCCGCCGAACACCGCGCCGCCCGTCGCGACCGTCCGCACCGCGTGCAGCACCTCCTCCCGCCCGGCCCCCTTGACCAGGTAGCCGCGCGCGCCCGCCTGGAGGGCGGCGAGCAGGTTCCCGTCGTCGTCCGACATGGTCAGCATCAGCACCGGCGGCGGCGCCTCCCGGGTGGCGAGCTGCCGGACGGCCTCCAGTCCGGAGCCGTCGGGCAGCGAGAGGTCCATGATCACCACGTCGGGGTGGTGCCGGGCGACCGCCCCCGGAACGTCGGCGACCCGCTCGGCCTCGGCGACCACGAGGACGCCCTCAGCGCTCTCCAGTGCCGCCTTGAGCCCCTCCCGGAACAGGGGGTGGTCGTCGACGATCAGCACACGGACGGGCGGGTCTCCGGCCGGGTCCGCAGGTTCCACCGGCTGTTCTTCATCCACCCGGCCGACACTATCAGCGGCGATCACGTGACTTTCCGTGACGTGCGCGTGAAGCCCTCCGCGTGTCGGCCCGCCGGTCGCCGCACCCGACGGCGACGGACGGGCGACGGGCGGGCGGGCAGACGGATAACAGATGACAGTCGACAGCTGACAGATTTTGAACTCTGTCAGCTGTCGACTGTCATCTCGCCGCGGCCTCCCGGCCTCGCGCCCTCACCCCTGCGGATCGGCCTGCCCCGAGCGCATGGGCCTGCTGTCCCACTCCGGCCCCAGGGCGGCGCCAGGGGTGCCGACGCGGCCCAGGACGGCGGTGACCGGTCCGCGGCGGCCGGCCCGGAGGCCGTACCGCTCCCCCGCCCGGACGTAGACCAAGTCGCCGGGGAGCAACGGCACTTCACCGAGCTCGCCGAGGAAGGAGGAGGCTCCGGAGAGGACCACCAGGAAGGCGTCGGCGGCCCGGTCCGCGTACGGTCCGCAGACACCGACCGGGTCGAGCCGTACGGTGCCCACCTCCACCTGCCGCCAGCTCGGGGCGGGAGCGGAGCCCGACCGCTGGGCCGGGATGACGGCCCGGGGCGGGGTGGGACGGACGGTGAGCACGGCGGTCGGCGCGCCGCGGACGGCGGTGAGCCGGTAGGAGGTGCCGGGCCGGTGGTGCAGCGCCTCGCCCGGGGAGAGGATCCGGCCGGCCGCGAGCAGCCGACCGGAGAGCACCACCGTCACCGATTCGACAGATTCGTAAGGGAGTTGCTCGACCCGGACGCCCGGCGGCAGCGCCTCGACGGTGAGTCCGGCGCGGACGGCCGGCCGCTGCTCGGGGTCGATCAGCCGCTGGAACGCGGGCGCGGTGCGGGGGACGGCAGCGGGGACGAGTATCACGAGGGGTCTCCTCGGATCGAGGACTGGCAGGACCCGTCGGGGCCGGTCAGGGCCGGTCGCGGCGGGTGGCTCGGCGGCGGGCCGGGGCGGCCCGGGCGCCGGCGGTGTGCCGGGGGACGGCGAGGGTCAGGCAGAGCAGTTCCGCCCCGAGCGGTCCGGCTTCGAGGTGCAGCATGCAGCCGCGGTGGGCCATCAGCAGGTCCCCCGCGGAGGCCAAGTGGTCGGTCTCCTCGGAGAGTTGCCCGACGACGGCGGCTCCGCGCAGCACGTGCAGGACGGTCTCGGTGTCGGGCCGACCCGCGAGCACGTGGTGGGCGCCGGGGCTCAGCCGCAGGTGGTCGAAGGTCTCGCAGGCACTGGCGAGCATCGGGCGCCGGGCGAGGGAGCGGATCCGTACCCGCTCGCCGTTCGGGCCGATGACGACCATGGCCGCGCCGGTGTCGGTGGTGACGATCACCTGGGGTCACCTACTTCGGAGGAGGGCGGGACGGCGAGGACGGCGTGGAAGTACTCCAGTCCGGCCGTGCCGGCGGTCAGCACGGTCCGCGATCCGAGCGGCAGCACGATCGCGGTGCCCTCGACCAGCGGCAGGCCAGCCTCGGCACGCTCCGGATGGTCCTGGCGGTCCTGGTGGTCCGGCTGGTTCGGCTGGTTCGGCTGGTTCGGCTGGTTCGGGTGCACGGCGCCCTCGGGCAGTTCGGCGAGACCGGAGCCGGCGGTGACGTAGAGCGCGTGCTCGACGCCGTCGGCGGCCACCTCGGTGCGCCGGCCCGGGTCGAGCCGTTGCAGGCCGACGCCGCGCAGCGGCCCGGCGAGCAGGCGGCCGGGGTCGACGGCGCCTCGGCGGCGCAGGTCGGTGATCACGGTGCCCGACATGGCGGGCGCTCCTTCCGGTCGCGGGCGGGCGCTGCGGTCCGCCTCTGTGATCCACCGTGCGCCGCCCGCTGTCCCGGCCACACGGGGGTGTCGTCCCGTCCGGCTCCCAGCCCGATCCCACCCGGGATCCCGGCCCCGTCCCGGCCGGATCCCGCTCCGGTCCCGCCCCGGTCGCGCCAGGGTCCTGCCCTGGTCGCACCACGGTCGCGCCCCCGGTCCGGTCGCGGCTCCCGATCCCGCGCACCGCCCTCCGCACGCACCCCGGGAACCCCGTCCGCGCGCACCCCGGGAGCCCCCGTCCGCGACCGCCCCGAGCCGCCCGGAACGACGTACGGTGGAACCGGAGGCCGTGTCATGCACGTCACCGGAACCCACTTCACCCGCTTCGCCGACCGCACCGAGGCGGGCCGTCGGCTGGCCGCCCGGCTCGGCCACCTGGCCGGCCCCGACACCGTGATCGTGGCGCTGCCGAGGGGCGGCGTGCCGGTGGCCGCCGAGGTCGCCGCGGCGCTCGGCGCACCGCTGGACATCTGCGTGATCCGCAAGCTCGGCGTGCCGTACCAGCCCGAGCTGGGCATGGGGGCGATCGGCGAGGACGGCGTCCGGGTGCTGAACGAGCAGGTGATCCGGTTCTCCTCGGTCACGGACGGCCAACTGGCCGAGGTGGAACGGCGCGAGCGCACCGAGCTGGCGCGCCGGGCCCGCCGCTACCGGGGTGACCGGCCGCCCGCCGACCTGCGCGGACGGACGGTGGTCGTGGTGGACGACGGCATCGCCACCGGGTCCACCGCCCGGGCGGCCTGCCGGATCGTCCGGGAGCGCGGCGCGGCCCGGGTGGTGCTCGCGGTGCCGGTCGCGCCCGCGGACTGGGCCGAGCGTCTCGACGAGGTCGCCGACGAGCTGGTCTGCGTCGACACGCCGTCCCCGTTCTACGCGATCGGCGAGTTCTACGCCGACTTCTCGCAGACCGAGGACGAGGAGGTGCTGCGGCTGCTGGCCGAGGCCGCCCGTGGCGACCCGCCCGGGGCCTCCGCCGGGGTCGACCGGGAGCTGCTGCTGCCCGTCACCGGGGTCCGCCTCGCGGGCCGGCTGACCGTCCCGGTCGGCGCGCGCGGAGTCGTCGTCTTCGCGCACGGCAGCGGCAGCGGCCGGCACAGCCCGCGCAACCGGCACGTCGCCGAGTACCTGAACCGCACCGGGCTGGCCACGCTGCTGTTCGACCTGCTCACCGAGGCCGAGGAGCCCGACCGGCGGAACGTGTTCGACGTGGCGCTGCTGGGCGGCCGGCTGACGGCCGTCGCCCGGCGGCTGGGCCCGGCGGAGGGCGGCCCGGACGCCACCGTGCCCGAGACCCGGGGCCTGCCGCTCGGCCTGTTCGGTGCCAGCACCGGCGCCGCGGCCGCGCTGCACACCGCCGCCGAACTGGGCCCGGCGGTACGCGCTGTGGTCTCCCGGGGCGGCCGCCCGGACCTCGCCGCGCCCGACACCCTGGCCCGGGTCCGCGCCCCGACGCTGCTCGTCGTCGGGTCGCTGGACCCCACCGTGCTCGACCTCAACCGGCGGGCCCGGAGCCGACTGCGCTGCGAGACCGGGCTCGCGGTGGTGCCGCACGCGAGCCACCTGTTCGAGGAGCCGGGGACCCTGGACCGGGTCGCCGAGCTGGCCGCGGACTGGTTCCTCCGCCACCTCCCGCGCCCCGTCGGCCCCGGGAGCGCGTGACCGTCCCATTGCGCAGACTTCGTGCTTCACCCCCGGCGAGCAGCGCATTTTGCGCAGCTGACAGCGGGAATTTCTGATCAGCTTGTACACATTGAGCAGTCAAAATCCGACCTGTTGCCCAACCACCCCGACAGGAGCAAGCTCTCCGCAACCACACCGCCCACCCGTTCGGTGCGGTCGCGATCCAGCGGAAGCCTCGACGGCGAGGCCCGAAGTGGAGGAACGAGCGATGACCCCGCAGTCCCACGCCCTTGAGTTGACCCCCGAGGAGCGCGAGGCCGGTCTTGACGCCGACCAGCTGCGCCGCCTCGTCGGCCTCGTCGAGCACGACGCCGCCGCCGACCCCTTCCCGGTGACGGCCCAGGACGCGGTCGTCTTCGTGGTCGGCAACGCCACCCAGACGGCGCAGTTCTACCAGGTCGTCTTCGGCATGGAGCTGGTCGCCTACTCCGGCCCGGAGACCGGCCGCCGCGACCGCAAGGCGTACGTGCTCCGCTCCGGCTCCTGCCGCTTCGTGATCAAGGGCGGCGTCCAGCCGGACAGCCCGCTGCTGGACCACCACCGCCGCCACGGCGACGGCGTCGTCGACCTCGCCCTGGAGGTCCCGGACGTCGACAAGTGCATCGAGCACGCCCGCGCGACCGGCGCCACCGTGCTGGAGGAGCCGAACGACGTCTCGGACGAGAACGGCACCGTGCGCCGCGCGGCCATCGCCACCTACGGGGAGACCCGCCACACCCTGATCGACCGCTCCCGCTACCACGGCCCGTACCTGCCGGGCTACGTCGTCGCGGAGAGCCGGGTCACCCACCCGGAGGGCTCGCCCAAGCGCCTCTTCCAGGCCCTCGACCACGCCGTCGGCAACGTCGAGCTGGGCCGGATGGACGAGTGGGTGGCGTTCTACAACCGCGTCATGGGCTTCGTGAACATGGCCGAGTTCGTCGGCGACGACATCGCCACCGACTACTCCGCGCTGATGTCCAAGGTCGTCGCCAGCGGCAACCACCGGGTGAAGTTCCCGCTCAACGAGCCGGCCATCGCCAAGAAGAAGTCCCAGATCGACGAGTACCTGGAGTTCTACACCGGCCCCGGCTGCCAGCACATGGCGCTCGCCACCAACGACATCCTCACCACCGTGGACGTGCTGCGGGCACGCGGCGTGGAGTTCCTCTCCACCCCGGACTCCTACTACGACGACCCGGAGCTGCGCGCGCGGATCGGCAAGGTCCGGGTGCCGGTCGAGGAGCTGAAGAAGCGCGGCATCCTGGTCGACCGCGACGAGGACGGCTACCTGCTGCAGATCTTCACCAAGCCGATCGGCGACCGCCCCACCGTCTTCTACGAGTTCATCGAGCGGCACGGTTCGCTCGGCTTCGGCAAGGGCAACTTCAAGGCGCTCTTCGAGTCCATCGAGCGCGAGCAGGACCGACGCGGCAACCTGTGAGCGTCCGAGGGCTCTGACGGGCCCCGACGAGCTCTGTAGAAGCCCGGACGGACCCTGACAAGGGTCTGTCCGGGCCCTGACAGGCTCTGGCAGGCTCTGACGAACGGATCTCTGCCGAACGGTCGAGGAGGACCACGGAGATGGCGTACTACCGGCAGCTGGGAAACATCCCGCCCAAGCGGCACACCCAGCACCGCACCCCCGAAGGCGGGCTGTACTACGAGGAGTTGATGGGCGAGGAGGGGTTCTCCTCGGACTCCTCACTGCTCTACCACCGGGGCATCCCCTCGGCGGTGGTCAACGCGGTGCCGTGGGAGCTGCCGGACCAGTCCACGGTGCCCAACCACCCCCTCCTCCCCCGCCACCTCAAGCTGCACGAGCTGTTCGCGGACCAGGACTGGAAGTCCGCGGACGTCGTCGGCAGCCGCCGGCTCGTCCTCGGCAACGGCGACGTGCGGATCTCGTACGTCGCCGCCGGGGCCCCGAGCGAGCTCTACCGCAACGGGCTCGGCGACGAGTGCGTGTACGTGGAGTCCGGCTCCGGCACGGTCGAGACGGTGTTCGGCTCGATCGAGGTCGGGCAGGGCGACTACGTAGTCATCCCCCGTGCCACCACCCACCGTTGGGTGCCGGCCGGGGACGAGCCGCTGCGCGCGTACTGCATCGAGGCGAACAGCCACATCACCCCGGTCAAGCGCTACCTGTCCAAGTACGGGCAGCTGCTGGAGCACGCGCCGTACTGCGAGCGGGACTTCCGCGGACCGGTCGGCCCGCTGGTCGTGGACGCCCCCGGGGACGTCGACGTGCTGGTCAAGCACCGCGGCCCGAACGGGATCGCGGGCACCCGCTACACCGTGCCGCACCACCCGTTCGACGTGGTCGGCTGGGACGGCTGCCTGTACCCGTACGCGTTCAACATCAAGGACTTCGAGCCGATCACCGGCCGGATCCACCAGCCGCCGCCGGCCCACCAGGTCTTCGAGGGCAACGGCTTCGTGATCTGCAACTTCGTCCCGCGCAAGGTGGACTACCACCCGCTGGCGATCCCGGTGCCGTACTACCACGCCAACGTGGACAGCGACGAGGTCATGTTCTACTGCGGCGGCGACTACGCGGCCCGCAAGGGCTCCGGCATCGGCCAGGGCTCGATCTCGCTGCACCCGGGCGGGCACACCCACGGGCCGCAGCCGGGGGCGTACGAGCGCAGCATCGGCGCGGAGTTCTTCGACGAGCTGGCCGTCATGGTGGACACCTTCCGCCCGCTGGAGCTCGGCGAGGGCGGCCGGGCCACCGAGGACGCCAACTACGCCTGGACCTGGGCCGGTCGGGGGCCCGGGCGATGAACGCGCTGCCTTCGGGGGGTGTGATCCCCGAGCTGTTCCGCGGACTGTTCGACGACGCGGCGGTGTTCCCGCCCGGGAACCTGCCGGTCGCCGAGGCGGTGCCCGCGCACCGGGCGCACCGTGCGGCCTGGTACGCCGAGGCGGTCGGGCCCTTCCTCTGCGGGGCCGGCCGACTGGGCGAGCTGGCCGCGGCGGTCTCGGCCGGCGCGGTTCCGGGCGCCGCGGAGGCGGACGACTCGGTGGTGGCGGGCGACCGGCCGCTCAAGGTCGGGCTGGTGCTGCCGGGGGGCAGCATCGAGCTCGCCCCGGCGCTCGCCGCCGCCGCACCGTTCGAGCTGGCCGGCGTCGAGCTGGCCACCCGGGACGCCGCCGAGGCGGTGGCCGCGCTGGACCGGCTGCTGCCCCCGGACGTCCCCGCCGCCGTCGAACTCCCGCGCGAACTGCTGCGCGGGGACGGGCTGGACGCCGTCCTGGACGTGCTGGTGGACAGCCCGTACCGGGCGAAGTTCCGCACCGGCGGGCTGGTCGCCGAGGCCTTCCCGGACGAGGACGAACTGGCCGCCTTCCTCACCGGCTGCGCGCAGCGCGGACTGCCGTACAAGTGCACGGCCGGGCTGCACAACGCCGTCCGGCACACCGACCCGGAGACCGGCTTCGAGCACCACGGCTTCCTGAACGTGCTGCTGGCCGCGCAGGAGACCGACCGGGCCGCCGCGGCGGCGGTGCTGGCGGAGCGCGACGGCGAGGTGCTGGCCAAGGCGGCACGCGCACTGACGGACCATCAGATCGTGGTGATCCGCAACTCGTTCACCGCGTTCGGCACCTGTAGCATCGCCGAGCCCCTGGGTGACCTGGCCGCGCTCGGCCTGCTGTCGTCGCCCAGTCCACTGCACCAGGAGGACCGTTGAGCACCACCCCCAGCAGCTGGCTCGCCAGCGCCCAGGACTCGCCGTTCGGCGTGCACAACCTGCCGTACGGCGTCTTCACCGCCGCCGACCAGCCCGGGCGGCGCCGGATCGGCGTGCGCGTCGGGGACTTCGTGCTGGACGCCGGGGCGGCCGCCCGCGCGGCCGGAGCGCCGTCGGTGCTGCTGGACGCGGACTCGCTCAACCCGCTGATGGCGGCGGGGCGCCCGGTCTGGAGCCGGGTGCGGGCGGACCTCACCACCTGGCTCACCGACGAGTCCTTCCGCGAGGCCCTGTCGCCGGCGCTGCTGCCGGCCGACGAGGTGGAGCTGCACCTGCCGTTCGAGGTCGCCGACTACGTCGACTTCTACGCCTCCGAGCACCACGCCACCAACCTGGGCCGGATCTTCCGCCCGGGCTCGGAGCCGCTCACCCCCAACTGGAAGCACCTGCCGATCGGTTACCACGGGCGGGCGGGCACGGTCGTGGTCTCCGGCACGCCGGTGGTGCGGCCGTCCGGGCAGCGCAAGGCGCCCGCCGACGCCGCACCGACCTTCGGGCCGTCCCGCCGGCTCGACATCGAGGCCGAGGTCGGCTTCGTCGTCGGCACGCCGTCGGAGCTGGGCCGGCCGGTCGCGCTGGACGACTTCCGCGAGCACGTGTTCGGCGTCTGCCTGCTCAACGACTGGTCGGCGCGCGACATCCAGGCCTGGGAGTACGTGCCGCTCGGCCCCTTCCTCGGCAAGTCCTTCGCGACCTCCATCTCGCCGTGGATCGTGCCGCTGGACGCCCTGGACCACGCCCGGGTCACGCCGCCGGAGCGCGACGTCGAGCCGCTGGCGTACCTGGACGACCGGGGCGGCGAGCCGTGGGGCCTGGACCTGGCGATGGAGGTCCGGCTGAACGGGCACCAGGTCTCCCGGCCGCCGTTCGCCACCATGTACTGGACGGCGCAGCAGCAGCTGACCCACATGACGGTCAACGGCGCCTCGCTGCGCACCGGCGACCTGTTCGCCTCGGGGACGGTCAGCGGGGCGGAGCGGGACACCCGGGGCGCGCTGATCGAGCTGACCTGGAACGGCGAGGAGCCGCTGAAGCTCCCGGACGGGACGACCCGGACGTTCCTCGAGGACGGCGACGAGGTGACCATCACCGCCACGGCGCCCGGGCCGGACGGCGCCGTGATCGGGTTCGGCGAGGTCACCGGGCGCGTGCGGGGCTGAGGGCTCACGACCGACGGATGACAGATGACAGCTGACAGATTTCATCATCTGTCAGCTGTCATCTGTTATCTGTCAGCCCACCGCCGGCGGCTCCCGCCTACAGCCGCGAGCCGCCGGTGGCGTCGACCACGCGCCCCGTCATCCACCGCGCGTCGTCCGAGGCGATGAAGGCGACGACGTCCGCGATGTCCTCCGGCGCCCCGACCCGGCCGAGCGCGGCGACCGAGGCCGCCCACGCCCGCGCCTCCGGATCGCCCAGGAACTCCGCATTGAGGTCGGTGTCGATGATCCCGGGCGCCACGGAGTTGACGGTGATCCCGCGCGGCCCGAGCTGCTGGGCGAGGTTGAGCGAGAAGGTGTCCAGCGCACCCTTGGTGGCGCCGTAGGCCATGATCTCCGGCATGGCGAGCCGGGCCAGGCCGCTGGAGATGTTGATGATCCGGCCGCCGTCACGCAGTCGCTCCAGCCCGTGCTTGACGATGAAGAACGGTGCGCGGACGTTGACCGCGAAGACCTCGTCGAACTCCTCCTCGGTCAGGCCGGCGAGGTCGGAGCTGCGCCCGATCCCGGCGTTGTTCACGATGATGTCGACACCCCCGGCCGGCGCGTACTCGCCTATCCGCGCGTCGAAGGCCTCCCACAGCGCGACGGCATCGCCGTGCCGCCCGAGCGCGGCGGGCAGCGCGAAGGCCCGCCCGCCGTCCGCCCGAATGCCCGCCACCACCTCCTCCGCCGCCACCGCATCGCGGGCGTAGCCGACGGCGACGGTGGCGCCGTCCCGCCCGAGCCGGCGGGCGATGGCCCGGCCGATCCCCCTGCTGCCCCCCGTGACCAGTGCCGTCTTGCCCTGAAGCCTGTCCGCGCCCATGTCCGAGCCCCCTCCTGTTTGCACTCAACGCATTTCTTGAGCGATCGCTCAAAAAATACGCTAGCACACACTTCTTGAGTGAGTGCTCTAAAATTCAGCGCATGACAGAGGCGCACGCGGCGACAACGGCATCCCCGGACGGGCCCACCGGCCCGCCGCGCACTCCCCGTCGCGGACGCCCGCCGGCCTTCGACCGCGCCGAGGCCCTGGCCGCGGCCACCCGGCTGTTCTGGCAGCACGGCTACGAGGCCACCTCCGTCACCGACCTCACCACCGCCATGGGCATCCGCCCCGGCAGCCTGTACGCGGCCTTCGGTGACAAGCGGTCGCTGTTCGAGGAGGTGGTCCGCCAGTACGGCCACTCCCCCGCCGGCGAGTTCGCGGCCATCGCGCTGGCGGAGGAGCCCACCGCGTACGGCGCCTTCGCCCGCATCCTGCGCGAGGCCGCCGCCGTCTACGCCGACCCGTCGCATCCGGCCGGCTGCCTGGTGATCTCCGCCGCCACCAATGTGACCCAGCAGGACGCCGTCATCCAGGACCAGCTGCGCGAGCGACGCAACGGGAACCTGCGCACCTTCGAGGAGCGGCTGCGCCGGGCACAGCAGGACGGCGAACTGCCACCGGAGGCCGACCCGAAGGGGCTGGCCGGCTACTTCGGTGCGGTCCTCCAGGGCATGTCCCAGCAGGCCCGCGACGGCGCCACCCCCGCCGACCTGGCCCGCACCGCCGAACTCGCCCTGCGCGCCTGGCCGTAGCGCCTCCCGCGCACCGCGGAGCGCCCCTGGAGCGCCCGTCGGAAACATGATCGCCGGGCGAGTGATCACAACGGGCGCCCGCCCCGGTACGGTGGACGGCGGGAATCGGCATCGCCGACGACAGCACCGAGGAACGGGAGCGGGCCCGATGAACGCAGAGGTGGCGGAGGTCCAGGCGTTCCTGGACGGCGGCGTCGGACGGCTCGTGCTGAACCGCCCCCGGGCGCTCAACTCGCTGACCCACGGCATGGTCACCGCCCTGCGCGCCACCCTGGACGACTGGGCCGCGGACGACCGGATACGCGCCGTCGTGCTGACCGGCGCGGGCGAGCGCGGCCTGTGCGCGGGCGGCGACATCCGCGCGATGCACGACGACGCCAAGGCGGGCGGGGCCGGCACCCGGGCGTTCTTCCGCGACGAGTACCGGCTGAACGCGCTGATCGCCCGCTACCCGAAGCCGTACGTCGCGGTCATGGACGGCATCACCATGGGCGGCGGCGTCGGCGTGTCCGCCCACGGCGCGGTGCGGATCGTCACCGAGCGGTCCACCGTCGCGATGCCCGAGACCCGGATCGGGATCGCCCCGGACGTCGGCGGCAGTCGGCTGCTCGCCCACGCCCCGGGCGAGTTGGGCACCCACCTCGGGCTCAGCGCGGCCTCGATGGGCCCGGGCGACGCCCTGCTGTGCGGATTCGCGGACCACTTCGTGCCCTCGCGGCGCATCCCGGACCTGCTCGACGCCCTGGGCCGGAGCACCGCCACGGCGCCCGACAGCACCACAACCGGCACCACCGCCGTCGCCTCCGCCGTCGCGGCCGTCGTCGCCGCGCACGCCGAGCCCGCGCCGCCCGCCGCACTGGCCGCCCAGCGCCCCTGGATCGACGCCTGCTACGCGGCCGACACGGTCGAGGAGATCGTCGACCGGCTACTGAACTCCGGTGCCCCGGAGGCGAAGGAGGCCGCCGAGGCCGTCCTGGCGAACTCCCCCACCGCCGTGAAGACCACCCTGGCCGCGCTGCGCCGCGCCCGTACACTCCCCTCGCTGGAGGCCGTGCTCGACCAGGAGTACCGGATCTCCTGCGCCGCGCTGGAGGGCCACGACATGGTCGAGGGCGTCCGCGCGCAGGTGATCGACAAGGACCGCAACCCCCGGTGGAAGCCCGGCACGCTCGCCGAGGTGACGGAGGCGGACGTCGCCCGCTTCCTCGCCCCGCGCGTGGGCGACGAACTGGGCCTGGCCTGAGCCCCACCCCTTCCCCCGCCCCACCTCCACCGGCACACCTGGAGCCCGCCATGAACCACCCGGTCCCGCCGCCGACTCCGGCCGGGGGCACCGACCCGCTGTCCCGGGTGCCGCTGGGCGAGCAGGTGCGCGGGCTGCTGCTGGAGGGCCTGCTGAACGGCCGCTGGCAGCCCGGGGACCGGATCGTCGAGCGGCGCCTGGCCGCCGAGTTGAACGTCAGCCAGGCGCCGGTCCGCGAGGCGCTGCGCGCGCTCCAGACCCTCGGGCTGCTCGACGCCGAGCCCAACCGGGGCGTGCGGGTGCGCGAGATCGGACCGGCCGAGCTGCGCGAGGTCTACCAGGTGCGGGCCGCGCTGGAGCGGCTGGCCGCCGAGTCGGCGGTGGTCCGGCTGGCCGGGGACACCACCGCGCTGGAGCGGCACGCCGAGCGGATGGCGGCGGCCGCGGCGGCGGGCGACGCCCTCGGCCAGGCCCGGCACGGGGTGGCCTTCCACCGCGAGATCGTCGCCGCCTCCGGCAACGGGACGCTGCTGCGGGCCTGGGAGGGCCTCGGGGTCGAGGTGTGGACGGTGCTGTCGCTGCACCGGGTCCGGCCGGAGCTGCACGAGAACGCCGCCGACCACCGGCCGCTGATCGAGGCCTTCCGGCGGCAGGACCCGGCGGTCGGCCGGCTGCTGGCCGAGCACGTCCTGGAGTACGCCCGGCACTCCGACTGAGCCGCTCGGGCCGGGGTTGCCCTTCCGCATAAAGTTCGCATAGAGATGATCGATCATCTCTCAAACTACCCACCAGTAACGGTTGACGGGCCGCCCGATCACTCTCTACCGTCCAAATAGTTCCATGGAGAGAAATGCTATTCCGCATCCTGGAATAAGCACCCTGAAGCGCACCGGTAAAGGGGAACCACCCGTGTCCCAGCTCGACCAGCTTCCCGACCACGACCCCGAGGAGATCGCGGAGTGGCGCGCGTCCCTCGACGCCGCCCGCGACTTCGGCGGACCGAACCGCGCCGCCCACCTGCTGCGCCGCCTCGTCGAGCACGCCGAGCTGCAGCGGCTCGACGTCCCTCCGCTGCTGGACACCCCGTACGTCAACACCATCCCCACCGCCGCCGAACCGGAGTTCCCCGGCGACGAGGAGATGGAGCGCCGGATCACCGCCTGGAACCGCTGGAACGCCGCCGCCATGGTGACCAGGGGCAACCACCGCGGCGGCCTGGGCGGGCACATGGCCACCTACGCCTCCGCCGCCTGGCTGTACGAGGTCGGCTTCCAGCACTTCTTCCGCGGCAAGGAGGCCGACGGCTCCGGCGACCAGCTGTACGTGCAGGGCCACGCCGCCCCCGGCGTCTACGCCCGCGCGTTCCTGGAGGGCCGGGTCTCCGAGGCCCAGCTGGACCGCTTCCGCCAGGAGGCCGGCGGCGACGGCCTGCCCTCCTACCCGCACCCGCGCCGACTGCCCTGGTTCTGGGAGTTCCCGACCGTCTCGATGGGCCTCGGGCCGCTCTCCGCGATCCACCAGGCCCGGTTCAACCGCTACCTGACCGCGCGCGGTATCAAGGACACCTCCGGCTCGCACGTGTGGGCCTTCCTCGGCGACGGAGAGATGGACGAGCCCGAGTCCACCGCCGCGCTCGCGCTGGCCGCCCGGGAGGGCCTGGACAACCTCACCTTCGTCGTCAACTGCAACCTGCAGCGCCTGGACGGGCCGGTGCGCGGCAACGGCAAGATCGTGCAGGAGCTGGAACGCCGCTTCCGCGCGGCCGGCTGGAACGTGGTCAAGTCGCTGTGGGGCGAGGCCTGGGACGAGCTGCTGGCCCGCGACACCACGGGCGCACTGGTCCGCCGGCTCGGCGAGGTGCCGGACGGACAGTTCCAGACCTACGCCGCCTCGGACGCCGGGTACGTCCGCGAGCACCTCTTCCACAGCTCGCCCGAACTGCGGGCGCTCGCCGACACCGTGGACGACCGGCGGCTGATCGAGACGGTCGCCACCTCCCGGGGCGGCCACGAGCCGCGCAAGGTGTACGCGGCCTACCGCGCGGCGCTGGAACACCGGGGCGCGCCCACCGTGGTGCTGGTGCAGACCGTCAAGGGCTGGACGCTCGGCCCCGGCTTCGAGTCCCGCAACGCCAACCACCAGATGAAGAAGCTCTCCGGAGCCGAGTTCCGGGCCATGCGCGACCTGCTCGAACTCCCCATTCCGGACGCCGCGTTGAACGACCCGCTGCCCCCGTACGCGCACCCCGGCCCGGACTCGCCGGAGGCCCGCTACCTGCGCGAGCGCCGCGCCGCACTGGGCGGGCCGGCGCCCGCCCGCCGGGTGCGCTTCACCCCGCTGCCGGCCCCGCCCGCGAAGCCCTTCGAGACGCTGTTCAAGGGCTCCGGCAACCAGGAGATCGCCACCACCATGGCCTTCGTCCGGCTGGTCAAGGACCTGCTGCGGGACAAGGCGACCGGCCACCGCTGGGTGCCGATCGTCCCGGACGAGGCGCGCACCTTCGGCATGGAGTCGCTCTTCCCGACCGCCGGGATCTACTCCCCGCTCGGGCAGACCTACGACCCGGTCGACCGCGACCAGCTGCTCCACTACAAGGAGTCGACGACCGGCCAGATCCTCAACGAGGGCATCACCGAAGCCGGTTCAATGGCCTCGCTGACCGCCGCCGCGACCTCGTACGCGACCCACGGCGAGCCGGTCGTCCCGTTCTACATCTTCTACTCGATGTTCGGCTGGCAGCGCACCGCCGACCAGATGTGGGCGATGGCCGACCAGTTGGGCCGCGGCTTCCTGGTCGGCGCCACCGCCGGCCGCACCACCATGACCGGCGAGGGCCTCCAACACGCCGACGGCCACTCCCAGTTGATCGCCTCCACCAACCCGGCCGCGCTCTCCTACGACCCGGCGTTCGGCTACGAGGTGGCCGTGATCGTCCGCGAGGGCCTGCGCCGGATGTACGGCGGCAGCGAGCAACACCCCCACGGCGAGGACGTGTTCTACTACCTCACCGTCTACAACGAGCCGCTGGTGCAGCCCGCGCTCCCGGACGGCGAGGAGGTCGTGGACGGCATCCTGCGCGGCCTCTACCGCTACCGCACGGCGGACGCCGCCGCGTCGTCCGCCACCCCGGCCGTCGACCTGCCCGCCGACCCGCCGCGGCTCCAACTGCTCGCCTCCGGCACCGCCGTGCAGTGGGCCCTGACGGCGCAGCGGCTGCTCGGCGAGGAGTGGGGCGTGGCGGCCGACGTCTGGTCCGCACCCTCCTGGACGGAGCTGCGCCGCGAGGCGCTGGACTGCGACGCGGCCAACCTGGCGCAGGCCGCGGCCGGTACCGGCGCGGCGGCCCGCGTCCCGTACGTGACCAGGGCGCTGGCCGGAGCGCCCGGGCCGGTGCTGGCGGTCAGCGACTGGATGCGCGCGGTGCCGGACCAGATCCGCCCGTGGGTGGAGCAGGACTGGACCTCGCTGGGCACCGACGGCTTCGGCCTCTCGGACAGCCGGGCGGCGGCGCGGCGGCACTTCGGGGTGGACGCCGAGTCGGTGACGGTCGCGGCGCTGGCCGCGCTGGCCCGCCGGGGCGAGGTGAAGGCGGAGACCGTACGGCAGGCGGCGGAGCGCTACGGCGTCCGCTTCTGACCGGCCCGGCGTCCGTCCGGCCGGCACTCCGTCCCGCCGCCTCCGTCCGACCGCCCCGCCGCCGCCTCCGTCCCCTGGTGACCGGCGTCTCGCATACCAAGACTGGCGCGAGGCGGGGCGCGTCGTAGATCGTTGGGTGGTCAGGGCGCTCCCACGGGCGCCGAGCAGCGGAAATGGGAGTCGACGGCGATGACCGAGACCGAGACCTACGAGACGATCCTGGTCGAGCGCAAGGGCCGGGTGGGGCTGATCACGCTCAACCGGCCCAAGGCGCTCAACGCGCTGAACACCCAGCTGATGAACGAGGTGGTCGCCGCCGCGACCGCCTTCGACCGGGACCCGGAGGTCGGCTGTCTGGTGATCACCGGCTCGGAGAAGGCCTTCGCGGCCGGCGCCGACATCAAGGAGATGCAGGGCAACCGGTTCCCGGACGTCTACCTGGACGACTGGCTGGGCCCGTGGGACCGGCTCGGCGCCCTGCGCAAGCCGGTGATCGCGGCGGTCGCCGGGTTCGCGCTGGGCGGCGGCTGCGAGTTGGCCATGCTGTGCGACGTCCTGCTGGCGGCGGACACCGCGAAGTTTGGGCAGCCGGAGATCAAGCTCGGCGTGATCCCGGGCATCGGCGGCTCGCAGCGGCTGACCCGGGCGGTCGGCAAGGCGAAGGCCATGGAGCTGTGCCTGACCGGTCGGATGATGGGCGCCGAGGAGGCCGAGCGGGCCGGGCTGGTCTCCCGGATCGTCCCCGCCGACCAGCTGCTGTCCGAGGCGCTGGCCACCGCCGAGACGATCGCGGCGATGTCCGCCCCGGCCGCGATCATGATGAAGGAGAGCGTCAACCGCGCCTTCGAGACGACGCTCGCCGAGGGCGTCCGCTTCGAGCGCCGGCTCTTCCACGCGGCCTTCGCCACGGCGGACCAGAAGGAGGGCATGACGGCCTTCGCCGAGAAGCGCCCGCCGGAGTTCCAGAACCGCTGACGGCCGAGGACGGCTGACAACTGACGGCCGACGGATAACAGCTGACAGATTTCAGATTTCAGATGTTGAAATCTGAAATCTGTCAGCTGAACCCTGTCCGAGGACAGCCCCGCTCAGCCCTGCTCCTCCACCGCCACCGTGTTCAGCCGGGCGAGCCCGCTGCGGGTGGCGGCGACCACGATCTGGTCGCCCGGGGCCAGCCGCCGGGTGCGGTCGGGGAAGTTCCACTGCAGCTGTCCGCCGTGGGCGAAGCGCACCGCGATCACCCGGACGCCGCCCGGGTCCTCCAGGTCGTGCCGGTTCAGCCCGATCAGCCCGCTGCCGTCCTCCACCGTCAGCTCGGCGATCAGCAGCACGTGCCGGAGCACCGACAGCGTCCCGCGCACCTCGCGCCCCATCAGCGCCGCCGCGAAGGCGGGCGCGGCCAGGTAGGACACCGACCGGGAGGCCGCGTTGTCCAGCGTCTTGTAGAAGTGACTCGCGAAGTCGTCCTCGAACAGCCGCACCACCACCCGGACCTCGGGATTCCCGTGGCGCGCCTCCAGGGCCGCCTCCAGGTTGGTGGCGTCGTCCCCGCTGACCGCGACCAGCGCCCTGCTGTGCTTCAGCCGGGCCCGGCGCAGCTGCTGTTCGAACGGGCCGTCGCCCATCACCACCGGGATCCCCAGTGCCCGTACGGCGGCGATGCCGCGCGCCTGCGGGTCCCGCTCCATGCAGACCACCGGCACGCCCATGGTGTGCAGCTGGGTCGCGACCCGGGTGCCGACGTTGCCGAGGCCGACGACGATCACGTGGTCCCGGGTGCCCGCCCCGGGGTTGCGCGGCTGCCCGCGCCGCCCGGAGCCCAGCACCTCGACCGCGATCGCGGTGGCGACCGGCGCGAAGGTGATCCCGCAGATGGTGATCACCACCTGCGCGACCCGCTGCCAGAACCCGCCGGTGCCCGCCCCCGTCCCGGCGGCGACGTCGGAGAGCTGGTCCGGCTGGGCGGCGCCGGCCAGGTCGAGCAGCGCGATGTAGACGGTCCAGCCGAAGTTCCGGTTGAGGTACCAGAGCACGCCGAAGGCCAGCAGCACCGCCGCGAGGGCGGTGAGCAGCACCAGGCGCATCCGGGCGCTGGTGAAGAAGCGCATGGTGTCGAGCAGCCGCCAGCGCAGCCGTCTCATCCAGTCGATCGGTTCCCGGGGCTCGATCCGCAGCACCTGGAGCGCCGCCCGGCCGCCCGGCTCCCCCTCCCGGGCGGGGCCGGGCGAAGGCACCGGACCAGCCGCCGGCACCGGACCGGCCGCCGACATCAGCCCGGCCGGCGGCGTCGGCTCGGCCGAAGGCTCCGGGTCGGCCGCCGGCGCTGGTTCGGCCGACGGCGCCGGTTCGGGCCGTACGCCACCGGGGCGGATCGGCCCCTGGTCGCCGAACTCGGCGGCGAGCCGGACGAATTCGGCCGAGTCACCCTGCTGCTCGGGCAGCAGCCGGATCCTGCCGAGGTCCTGCCGGTCGATCTGGTCGGCGACCACGCAGATCCGGTCGGAGGTGATGTCGTCGTCGAACGCGATGTGCAGGTAACGCCCTTCGATCTCCACCGAGTTGGGCCGCCCGAGCGCCGCGGAGGCGAAGGCCGGGGCGGCGGTGGCGGAGCCGGAGAGCGCGGCACCGTTCCTGAGCAGCCGTTCGATGTTCTCGCCGAGCCGCTGGTTGAACATCCGGAACACGATGCGGATGTCCGGGTTGTGGTTCTGCGCGCTGAGCGCGGCGTGGATGTTCTCCTGGTCGCTCCCCTCGACCAGGGCGAGGCCGCGCGCGGTGCCGATGGACACCGCGCGCAGCGCCTCCTCGGTGACGCTGGTGTACTCCACGACCGCCGCCACGCCGGAGAGTTGCTCGATCTGCGGCGCGTGGTCGCGGGTCCGGTCGGCGACCAGGACGACGACCGGCACCTCGTAGTGCTCGACGAGTTCCAGGACCAGTCGGTGTGCCAGCGCGTTGCCCCCGCAGACGATGTAGTGCTGGCTGATCGGCTCGACCGGAGGGGTCCCCCACCCTTCAGAAGTCATACCGACGGATGGTATCGACGGCAAGTGTCCGGAGGGTGACGTTCCGGCGACCGCGGCGAATCCCCCGAACGGCCGTATCCGACGCGCGGTCCGACCGTGGCGCGGACAGGCTGGGGTTCGTTCCCTGCCCGTCAGCCGGCCGCCCCGGCGTCAGCCCCGAGGAGTACGCCACCGTGGCCCCTCCGATCATCACCCCCGACGGCACCCCGGTCCAGGGTCCGCTCGGACTGCTCGCCAAGGCCGCCTGGCAGGTCCTGCTGGTCGCCGGACTCGCCTCGCTCGCCCTCGGGATCGTGGTCTTCGCCTGGCCCCGGGAGACGCTCCTGGTGGTGGGCGTGCTGTTCGGCCTCTACCTGCTGGTGATCGGCATCGTGCAGCTGATCGCCGCGTTCGGCACCCACTCCACCACCGCGCTGCGGGTGCTGGCCTTCATCAGCGGCGCGATCTGCGTGCTGCTGGGACTGCTCTGCTTCCGCAGTGCGGTGCAGTCGCTGCTGCTGCTCGCGCTCTGGATCGGGATCGGCTGGCTGTTCCGCGGCATCACCCAGCTCGCCGCCGCGATCTCCGACCCGATGATGCCCGCCCGGGGCTGGCAGGCCTTCGCGGGCGTGGCCAACACCCTGGCCGGTGTGCTGCTGATGGTGTGGCCGGTCGGGTCGATCACCGCGCTGGCCGTACTGTCCGGGTGCTGGCTGGTGATCCTGGGCCTGGTCGAGATCGTGACGGCGCTCCAGGTCCGCAGCCGGGCCAAGCAGATCCCGTCCGGGGTCTGACAACAGCCGTCCTATAACACCGAGGCCGCGTCCCGCCGGGGCGCGGCCTCAGCGCTGGGCGGAGTGGCTCACGGACGCGGAGCGGCTCACGGGCCCGGAACGGCTCACGGGCACGGAGCGGCTCACGGACGCGGCGCGTAGCCGATCCGGAAGGTCGCGGCCTCCAGCCGTTCCGGGTCGAGCCGGACGTCGGTCAGCCGCTCGGCGAGCGCGAACGCGGCCTCGCCGCACAGGTCGTACGCCTCCGTCTCCAGCTCGAAGCCGCAGGCGGTCAGCAGCTCGGGGATGCCGGGCGCCTCGGCGTCCGTGCCGTCCCGCTGGTCGGGGAAGAGCGGCTCGAAGTGCAGCCGCTGGATGCCGTGCTCCCACCAGTGGAAGTGGTCGGCCCCCAGGGCGTTGCGGTAGTGCGAGACCAGCCGGGTGCCCTCGGCGAGCCGGAGGATCTCCGCGTCCAGGGTGCCGAGGTAGCCGAAGGGCTCCACCGCGAGTGCCCAGCCGTCGAGTTCGGTGACGGCGACGAGCAGTCGGTCCTCGGCGGGGTCGAACAGCTCCCTGGCCTCGGCGTCGGCCCCGTTCGTGTAGGAGCTCCAGCGGGCCACCACCTCCTCCAGCCCGGCGGCACCCGTCCCCGGCAGGGCGTTGAAGCGGCGCAGCAGTTCACCGGCCGCGAGCCCCTGTACCTGGGTGAGGCAGCAGGCCTCACCCAGGAAGGGGTAGCGCCGGGTGAACCAGGTGTAGTCCGTGGCGTGTGCGGTCATGACGGCGATGCTGCCAGACGCCTCGGACAGCGTCCGCCCGAGGCCGTCAGAGCCAGACCGGCTCGTCCGTTCCCCAACGCCCCGGCGGGCGCGACCAGTCGGCGGGCGCCCCCTCGTACCCGATCGGCGGCAGGGCGTGGCGCAGCCGCCCGTACGGGGAGTCGACCTCGGCCAGCCGGCGGGCGGGGTCGTAGGGCTCGGACGGGCCTCCCCGCGGCGTCTCCGGTTCGATGCCGTGCAGCAGCCAGGAGGCCGTGCCGGCGAGGGAGAAGCGCAGGTGGCGGCCGCCGGGGCGGCGGGTGCGCTGGTCGGTGAGGGAGCGCAGCACGGCGGCGGCGACGAGGTAGCCGGTGCCGTGGTCGAGGGCCTGGGCGGGCAGCACGCCGGGGCGGCCGCCGGTGGCGGATCCGGTCTCGGGGGCGGCCTCGTGGGCGGCGATGCCGACACCCGCCTGGACCAGGCTGTCGAAGCCGCGCCGCCCGGCCCAGGGGCCGGTCCAGCCCCAGGCGCAGAGCTGGGCGAGGATCAGGTCCGGGCGACGGGCGAACAGCGCGTCGGGGCCGAGGCCGTGGGCGTCGAGGGAGCCGGGGCGGTACGCGGAGACGACGACGTCGGCGGTGGCGAGCAGGCCGTCGAAGACGGCGCGGTCGGCGGGCTCGGCGAGGTCGAGGCGGGTGGAGCGCTTGCCGAAGCCGGTGTCGGCGTGGGCGTCGTCGGCCTCGGGCAGCCGGGGCGAGTCGACCCGCAGGACGTCGGCGCCGAGCAGGGCGAGGGTACGGGTGGCCACCGGTCCGGCGATCACCCGGCTGAGGTCGAGGACCCGGATCCCGGCGGCGGGCCGGTCCACCGGGGCCTGGCCGAGCGGGCGGACCGGCGCGGTTCCGGCGGCGGCGCCGACCTCCAGGTGCTCCACGAGGGGGTGCACGACGCTGCTCACCGGCACGACGGCCACCGCGAGCGCTCCCGCCGCGTACGCACGCTCCTGGATCCGCTCGGCCGGCAGCCTGCCGAGCACCTCGGCGAGCTGCTCGGGCCCGGCGTCCGCGGCGAGGCCGAGGGCGGAGAGCAGCCGGGTCCGGTGGTGCGGGTAGTTGGCGTGGGTGCGCACCCAGCCGTCGGCGGTACGCCAGAAGCCGGAGTGCGGGGCGAAGTTGACGGGCGCGCGGCCGTCGACCGTCAGGTGCCGCTCACTGACGAAGGCGGTGGCGACGGCCCCCTGGTCCACCCGGACGGCGGGGACGGACGCGGCCAGGGGCGCCGAGCCTCCGGCGCGGTGGGACGCGAGCTCGGCGGCGGCCAGTGAACAGACCGCCACGGTGGCCCGGGCGAGCCGGCGCACCGGCAGCCCGGAGGGCAGGACGTCCTCCGGGCCGTGGAAGGTCACCCGCTCCAGCAACTCGGGCGGTCCGCCGAGAGCCGCCCAGGCGTGGGCGGTCGGGCGGTCGACGGCTCCGGCGGCTGCCGCCGTTCCGGTGGTTCCAGTGGCCGCGGTGGTTCCTTCTGGCAACGGGCGCTCGGTCATGCCCGGCATTGTGCTCCCGTTCTCAGGCGCTCGCTGTGACGCCCGCCACCAGCATCAACAGCACCGCCGAGACCATGGTCATCCGGCGGGCCGCCTGCGGGGTGCCGCCGAACCGACCGCCGAGCCGCCCGCTGGCGTACGCGACCAGCCCGTACACCACCGCGCAGGCCAGCACGTTGAGCGAGCCGAGCGCGAGCACCTGGCCGCCGACCGGCAGGGCGGCGTCCGGGTCGACGAACTGCGGCACCAGGGACAGGTAGAGCAGCAGCCCCTTGGGGTTGAGCAGCGCGGTCAGCATGCTCTGGCGCAGCACCGTCGCGGTGGGCTGCGGCTTGGGCGCGGCGAGGGCGGCGGCGCCCCCGCTCTTGCGCAGCGCCAGCAGCATCATGACGGCCAGCACCAGCAGGTACGCGGCACCGGTGAGGCGCAGCACGGGCAGGGCGGCCGGGACGGCGCGCAGCGCGGCGGCCAGTCCGGCGCTGGAGAGCAGCGTGTGGACGGCGTACCCGGCGCAGACCCCGCCGACCGCGATCAGCGCGGCACGGCGTCCCTGGCCGAGGCCGCGGGCGGCGATGTAGAGCCAGTCGGGGCCCGGGGTACAGACCAGCAGGAGGTCGACTCCGAGGAAGAGGAGGAGGGCGTGGGTGTCCATGGGCGTGGGCGTGGCCTGTCGTGCTCGTCGCGGTGTGGGCCCGGCGGATCGGCCGGGGGTCGTTCCGGCGGGTCGGCCGGAGGTTGTTCCAGCGGCCTGCCGGGGTGCCCCGGGGATCTGCCGGAGTGACCCGGCAGCGGGTTCGGTCACTGAAGGTAGCCGGATCGGGCTGGCACGCGATGGCGACTTCGTGCTGGTCGGAGCGGCGTTTTGGCAGAATGTTGCGCCATGGACCGAATCGACCGCAGAATCCTCCGCGAGCTCCAGCAGGACGGGCGCCTGACCAACGCCGAGCTGGCCTCCCGGGTGGACCTCACCCCGTCCCCCTGCCTGCGCCGGGTGCGTCAACTGGAGCAGGACGGTGTGATCCGCGGCTACCGGGCGGTGCTGGACGGCGCGGCGGTCGGACGCGGGTTCCAGCCCTTCGTGACGATCACCATGCGTCACGAGGACCAGGTGACGGTCGCCGAGTTCGAGCGCCGGGTGGCCGAGCTGCCGGAGGTGGTGGAGGCCCACCGGCTGTTCGGCGAGCCCGACTACCTGCTGCGGATCGCGGTGGCCGACATCGCCGCGTACGAACGCTTCATCACCGACGTGCTCTCCGGCCTGCCGGGCATCGCGCAGGTCAACTCGCACCTGACGATGAAGCAGGTGAAGGCCGACCGGGGGCTGCCGGTCGGCGGGTAGGGTGCGAACGGGGGGCCCGCGCGGCCGCCCGTACGGGGGCAGAGCGACGCACTGCGACATGGGGGCTGAATTGCACGTGATCCGCCGTCTCGACCTGGGGTACTTCGTCCGACCGGCCACCGAAGTGGGCGGCCCGGAGCCGCGCGTGGAACCGGTGCTCGCGTACCTGGTCCGGCGTCCGGAGGGGCTGCTGCTGTTCGACACCGGGATCGGTGGCGGCGAACCGGAGACCGAGGCGCACTACCGCCCGGTCCGCCGCCCGCTGCCGGAGGCGCTCGCGGCGGCCGGGGTCGCCGTCGCCGACATCGACCTGGTGGTCAACTGCCACCTCCACTTCGACCACTGCGGCGGCAACCCGCTGTTCGCCGGCACGCCCGTCCTGGTCCAGGCCGAGGAGCTGGCCACCGCCCGGCGCGGCGGGTACACCATCGACGCGCTGGTCGACTTCCCCGGCGCCGAGTACCGCGAACTCGACGGCGAGGCCGAGGTCTGGCCGGGCGTCCGGGTGCTGCCCACCCCCGGCCACACCGGGGGCCACCAGTCGCTGCTGGTGGACCGCCCGGGCGGCGGGCCGGTCCTGCTGGCCGGGCAGGCCTACGACTTCGCCTCCGAGTACGGGCAGGCGGTGCTCGCCCGGCGGGCGGTGCGCGAGGGCGTGGCCCCGCCGCTGCCCGGGTACCGGACCTGGCTCGACCGGGTGGCCGAGCACGGGCCGCACCGGGTGCTGTTCGCGCACGACAACGCGGTCTGGGAGCCGGCCGAGTAGCCGCCGGAGCCCCGGCTGTCCGGAGGGGACCGGTCGCTCAGGAGGCCCGGAGCGTCCGGGGCGGCCTGGACCTCCGGGGCGCCCAGGGTGGCCGGGGCAGCCGGGGCGCTCAGGGTGGCCGGGGCGCTCAGGGTGGCCGGGGCGCTCAGGGTGGCCGGGGCGCTCAGGAGGCTCAGAAGGTGAAGCGCAGCGAGCGGACCCGGTGGTCGAAGCTGGACGGGACGAGCTGCGGCTCGCCGACCGACCGCGCCTCGGGAAGGCGGGTGAACAGCTCGCGGAACAGCGTCGTCATCTCCTGCCGGGCCAGGTGCGCGCCGAGGCAGTAGTGCGGACCGCCGCCGCCGAAGCCGAGGTGGGCGTTGGGCGTGCGGGTGATGTCGAAGACGTCGGGGTCGGGGAAGACCTCCTCGTCGCGGTTGGCCGAGCCGTAGAACAGCGCGACCTTCTCCCCCGCGCGCAGCAGCGGGCCGCCGGAGCCGCCCAGCTCGTGGTCGACGGCGAGGGTCCGGTTGAACTGGATGATCGGCGTGGCGTGGCGGACCATCTCGTCCACCGCGCCGCCGAGCCGTCCGTCGAGGTCCTCGAGCAGCAGGGCGCGCTGCTCGGGGTGGACGGTCAGCAGGTGCAGGCCGTGGGCCAGCGCGTTGCGGGTGGTCTCGACCCCGGCGACCAGCAGCAGGCTGAAGAAGGCGCCCAGCTCGCGTCCGGTGAGCCGGCGGCCGTCCACGTCGGCGGTGACCAGCGCGGAGATCAGGTCCTCCTCCGGCCGGCGACGGCGACGGCGGCCGATCCCGGCGACGATGCCCTGCATCCGGGCGAGCGCCCGCAGCCCGCGCCCCGGCACCCGCAGCCGGCGGCGCAGCGGCCGGGCCACACCGATGTCCTCGGAGGTGCGGTTGACCAGGTCGAGGATGGTGCGGCGCGGCCGCTCCGGGATGCCCATCATGGTGCAGATCACCTGGAACGGGAGTTCGGCGGCGACCGCGGTCACGAAGTCCCCCGGCCGCTCCCGCTCGATCCGGTCGACCAGCTCGGTGCTGATCCGCCGGACGTCCTCCTCGACCCGGTCGAGCAGCCGCGGGGTGAACGCCCGCGAGACGATCCGGCGCAGCTGGGCGTGGCGGGGGTCGTCCAGGTTGACCATCGAGTCGCCGAACAGCAGCCGGACCCAGCGGGCCGGGACGGGGGTGGTCACACCGGGGCCGCTCAGGAACACGGCGGGGGTGCGGCTGGCCTCGACCACGTCGGCGTGACGGACCAGGGCGTGGAAGCCGCGACCGGTGGCGCGGTCGCCGAAGAACACCGGACCGGGGCGGCGGCGCAGCTCGGCGAAGGCGGCGGCGCGGTCGGGGGCGGGAAGCTGCCAGAAGCCGGGGTCCGCGAGGTCGACGGACGCGGGCAGGGCGGCGGGCTCGGTCGGCTTCGCGGGCTCGGCCGGGGTGGCGGCCTCGGCCGACTCCGCTGCTTCAGCCGGGGTGGCGGGGTCGGCCTCGTCGGCGGGCTCGGTGGATCCGGGTGGGTCGGCCTGCTCTGCGGCCTCGGCCGGTTCAGCGGCTCCGGCCGCGTCCGCCGCTTCGGTCGGCTCTTCGGCTTCAGCCCGCTCCGCGGCTTCGGCCGGTCCGGCAGCGTCGGCCGACTCGGCGGATTCGGCCGGGGCGGCAGCTTCCTCAGCCTTGGCCGACTCCTCTGCTTCAGCCGGCTCGACGGCTTCGGCCGGTTCGACAGCTCCGGCCTGCTCGACAGCTCCGGCCGGGGCGGCGGCTTCGGCCTGCTCGCCGGGTTCCTCGGCTTCGACTTCAACCACGGCCGTCGCCTGTTTCCGGCCTGTCGCCTGCTGCGGGACGGTCGGCTCCGTGGGGGCAGCGGACTTGGCATTGTCGGCAATGGGCGCCGAGGTATCCGTCGGGGTCTCCAAGGCCGGACCTCCCTGCTTCTGAACAGCGTCGTCCCGATACGCACCGTACGGGGTGGTGCACATTAAGTGAGCAATGGGGTACGTGCTGTCAAACCGCCCCGATGGTCCTACGAGCCGTTGTTCGGTTCGTCGCGTCGGGTCGGCGGGCCGAACGGGGTGGCGATCCGGCGGGCTCCGGGGGCCGGCGGCCGGGCATGGTCTCACGGCACAGAACCGGCCATGACCGGAGGGTGCGCTACGGGCCGGGCAGGGCGGGTGCGACGATGAGTGCCATCGTGATGACCGACCGGATCCGCCTGCTGCGCGCCGTGGTCTTCGCCGCGCTGTGCGTGGCGATGGCCGCCACCGCGCACGTCGCCATGGCCGGATCCGGAGTCTCTCCGACGGTACTGGCCGGCGGGTTCGGGGCGGTCCTCGGGCTGACCTGGCTGCTCGCCGGGAAGCGGCGCGGACTCGGGGTGATCAGCCTCTGGATGGTCGTGGCGCAGACCGCGCTGCACCAGTTGTTCGAACAGGCCGCGGCGTTCTCCCGAGGGGGCGGCGGCCTCGGCCGGCTCGCCACCACGGACTGGGCCGCCCTCCTGCTGTGCAACCCCGACCGGGCACCCGGCGGGCTCTCCCCGGTCGAACTGGCGCGGATGGCGGGCATCGACCCGGACGTCCCGCCGACCACCAGCAGTCTGCGGCCGACGGCCGGGACGCACCACGGGGGCTCGGGCGCGACCGCCGTGGACGCGGGCCTGCCCGGGATGACCGGGATGCCCGACGGACCGCACATGATGCCCGACGGCGCGTTGCACGGCGGCGGGTCGTACGGCGGCGGGTCGTACGGCACGGCGCAGGACCTGGTGAGCGCACCGGCGCAAGGACCGGCGCACGACATGGCGCACGGGATGTCCCACGGCATGTCACCGGGAATGGCCGCCGCCCACGTGCTCGCCGCGCTGGCGTGCGCGCTCCTGCTCTGGCGCGGCGACGCGGCGCTGGTCCGGCTCTTCGAGCTGCTCGGTGCGCTCGGCGCGGTGGTCGCGGGCGCGCTCCTGCTCCCGCTGCTGGCGCTGTTCGCGCGCCCCT
The DNA here is from genome assembly GCF_042789775.1 of Kitasatospora sp. NPDC056800. Taxonomy (NCBI): domain Bacteria; kingdom Bacillati; phylum Actinomycetota; class Actinomycetes; order Kitasatosporales; family Streptomycetaceae; genus Kitasatospora; species Kitasatospora sp. NPDC056800. Next base: position 94,657 of record NZ_JBHUAL010000004.1, read on the forward strand.
TCGGCTACCGGGCCCCGGCACCGCCCCGCCCGGCCGACGACCGGGCCCGGCCGCCCCGGTCGGTGCTGCTGACGCATGCCGTGGTCCGGCGCGGGCCGCCGGCGTTCGCCCTCGCCTGCTGACGCGCCCGCCGCTGCTCCTCCCCGCCCGGCCACCTCCGGCCACCGGGACCCCGCGACGGGCAGGTCGCCCTGCCGTACGGCCGCGCCCCGCGCCGTCGTGCCGTCAGGGTGCGGGCCCGCGTCCGCCGCCGCGCCTCCCCAGGGCCGGCGTGCCGCGCGGCTGCCCATGGACGCCGACGGTGCCGCCCTGCGCGGTGCCGCTCCCCGCCTTCCCCTCGGGACCTTCCCATGCCTGACTTCGACGGCGCACCGGCTCCGGCCGGCGCCACCGTCCCGCCGTTCCCGCTCCCCCGGACGCGCCCGCCCCGCCGGGCACGCCCACCGCGCCTAGCGCTCGACGGACCGCGGTCCGTCCGGAGCACGGCCTTCGGGGCCGCCCTCGCCCAGCCGGGCCAGCAGCCGGGCCGACCACTCGGGCGAGGGCCCGTCGGTGGCGCCCGCCCGCACCCGGCCGTGCAGCTGCTCGGCCCTGGCCAGCCACTCCTGGCAGCCGGCGCAGCGCGCGACGTGCTTGTCCAGCCGTACCTCCGGCAGACCGCTCGGTTCGCCGTCGAGCCGGGCGGACAGAGCGGTACGGAACTGCGCGCATCTCATACGACCATCGTCCCGCATGGCCGTGTCGCCGGGACCGGCCGGGCAGGGGGCCGCCGTGGATGACGAGCAGCTCACCGCACTGGCGCTGACCGCCCGCTCCGGACGGGCGGCCGACGTCGAGGCCTTCGTCCGGGCGACCCAGCGGGACGTCTGGCGCTTCGTCGCCCACCTGACCGACGTGCAGTCCGCCGACGACCTCGCCCAGGAGACCTTCCTGCGCGCACTGCGCGGCCTGCCCGCGTTCGCGGGGCGCTCCTCCGCCCGCACCTGGCTGCTGTCGATCGCCCGACGGACGGTGATCGACCGGTACCGGATGGCCGCCGCCCGGCCGCGCTGCGCGGCCCTGCCGGACTGGCAGGAGGCGGCGGAGCGGCAGGGCGGCGCACCGACGGCCGGGTTCGAGGACGGCGTCGCGCTCGGCGACCTGCTCGACCGGGTGCCCGCCCAGCGGCGCGAGGCCTTCGTGCTGACGCAGGTGGTCGGCCTGAGCTACGCCGAGGCGGCCGAGGTCGCCGGTTGCCCCGTCGGGACCGTCCGCTCCCGGGTCGCCCGGGCGCGGGAGGAGCTGGTGGCACGCCTGCGCGCCGCCGAGGCCGGGGAACTCGCGACCGCCTGCTGAGCGGCGGGCGGGCGGCGGGCAGCGGGCAGCGGCGGACAACTGACAGCGAACAGATAACAGATTTCGAAATCTGTTATCTGTTCGCTGAAAGCTGTCGTCTGTCAGCTGTCCGTTGTCCGTTGTCCGTTGCCAGCCGTCGACTGCCGGCTGCCGAGAAGAAATCCCCCAAGTGTTCGGAACCGGAGCCCCCTCGCCACCGACTGCTGTACCGGACCCCGCCGCCGAGGCGGCGTCCGGTCCAGCAGTACGGGAGACGGAGGGACTTCATGACGGCGCAACCAACCCCGACCGCCTCATCTCTGACGGAGCGTCAGCAACCACCGGCGGACCGCTGGAGCCTGGTCGTCACCGCCGGACTGCTGTCCTTCGTCGCCATGCTCGACATGAACGTGGTCAACCTCGCGCTCACCGACATCTCGGCCGGCCTGCACGTCTCCCCCGGGGTCGCCCAGTGGGCCGTCCTCGGGTACCAACTCCCGCTCGTCGCCCTGCTGTTGCCCGCCGGTCGCTGGCTGGACCAGGTCGGCACCCGCTCGGCCCTGCTGCTCGCGGTCGGCTGCTTCGCCCTGTGCAGCGTGCTGGCCGCCTGCGCCCCCTGGGCCGGTTGGCTGATCGCGGCCCGGCTGTTCCAGGGCGCCTTCGGGGCCGTGCTCTTCGTCCTGATGCCGGTACTCGCCGCGACCTCCGTCCGGCCCGAGCTGCGCGGCCGGGCGATGAGCGTGCCCGCGACGCTTGGTCCGCTCGGCGCCGTCACCGGGCCGGTGATCGGCGGTCTGCTGCTGGACCACCTGGGCTGGCGGGCGATCTTCCTGGTGAAGCTGCCGGTCTGCCTGGCCGCCGTGCTGATCGTGCGGCGCCACGCCCCGCGCCGAGGCGGACTGCGGCCGCCCGACCGGTCCTCGCTCGGCGACGCCGCGCTGATCGGCGCCGCCGTGGCCGCCGTCCTGCTCGGGCTCACCCTGGCCCCGAAGTCCGCACTGTGGCTGCTGCTCGTCCTGCCCGCCGTTCCGCTGGTGCTGCTCTGGCTGCGCCGCCCGGGCGGCCGACCGGTGGCCGAGGTGCTGCGGGCCGCCGGGACCGCCGGGGTCAACGCCTCCGTGCTGGCGCTCGCCGCCGGCTTCGCGGCCTGCCACTACCTGCTCGCCCAGCACCTGCGCGGCCCTCGGGGCGAGAGCGCCACGGCCACCGCGCTCACCATGCTGGCGTTCCCGCTCGGCATGGTGCTGGCCGGCCGGGTCGGCGGCCGGCTGGCCGACCGCTGGGGCGCCCGCCCGACCGCGCTCACCGGCGCCGCCGTCACCACCCTCGGCCTGGCCCTGCTCGTCCCGCTGGACACCGGCTGGTCCGCCCCCGAGATCGCCGCGCGGCTCGCCCTCGCCGGTGCCGGGATGGGCCTCAACGGCGGCCCCACCCAGGCCCTGGTGATGTCCGCCTCCCCACCCGGGAAGCTCGCCACCGCCGGCTCCGCCGTCCAACTCGCCCGCAGCCTCGGCTTCGCGCTCGGCCCGGCCCTCGCGACCGCCACCGCCCTGGCCGGGGCCCGCGACACCACCGGGCCCCGGGCCGGAATCGCCCTGGCCGCCCTCGTCGCGGCCACCGCCGTCGCGCTGCTCGCCCTGCACCGCCGCCCCAGGCCCTGACCGCCCCACCCCGCACTGCACCGCACCGCGCCGCGCCGCACCCGCCCGAGCGCACCCCACCACCACCCCCTCCCCACCGAAGGACCGCTTCAGATGACCGACACGATCCCCGACCCGGCCGCCACCGACGACGCCCCGCGCTGCCCGTACGGGTACGACCGGCTGCCCTCCCCCGTCCCGCTGTACGGTCCGGAGTACAAGCGCGACCCGTACCCGCTCTACCAGCGGATGCGCGAGGCCGGGCCGGTGCACCGGGTGGAGTTCCCCAGCGGCATCCACGCCTGGCTGGTCACCGGCTACCGGGCCGCCCACGCGGCCCTCAACGACCCCCGCCTCGGGAAGAACCACAGCCTCGGCAACGACAACTGGCGCCGGCTCGCGTCGATCATGCCCGAGCCCCAGCACTCGCAGCTCCAGGTCCACCTGCTCCACCAGGACCCGCCCAAGCACACCTCGATGCGCCGGCTCGTGCTCGACGCCTTCGCCCCGCGCCGGGTGGAGTCGCTGCGCCCCCGGTTCCAGGAGCTGGCCGATGCCCTGGTGGACGAGCTGCCGGAGTCCGGCGGCGCGGACCTGGTGGCCGGCTTCGCGGCCCACTACCCCTTCCGGGTGCTCGCCGAAGTCATCGGCCTTCCGCCCGAGTTGGCGGACCGCTTCGACCGGGACTGGGGCAAGGTGGTTCAGCCGGTCGGCCCGCAGGACCCCGGCCGCCCGGCGTACGAGGCCCGGCTGCGCGGCCTCCAGACGTACATCGCCGACGTCGTCGCCCGTAAGCGCGCCGACTGCCGGGAGCCCGGTTGGGCGGCGCAGGAGGACCTGCTGGGCCGGCTCGTCGCCGCCCATGACGCGGGCGAGTTGAGCCGCGCGGAGCTGGACTCGATGGTGTTCCAGCTGCTGGTCGCCGGGCAGGAGCCGGTCACCAACCAGATCACCACCATGCTGGTCACCCTGCTGCGCCATCCCGAGCAGCTCGCCCGGCTGCGCGAGGGCGTCGACGAGCCCGGCCAGCTCGCCCGGGCGGTGGAGGAACTGCTGCGCCACGACGCCGCGTTCGAGCTCACCACCTGGCGGTTCTTCGCCGAGGACAGCGACCTGTTCGGCACCACCGTCCCGGCCGGCGACTCGGTGATCGTCTCGCTCTGCGCCGCCAACCGCGACGACGCGCAGTTCCCCGAGCCCGACCGCCTCGACCTCGACCGCACGCCCAACGCCCACCTGGCCTTCGGCCACGGCATCCACTACTGCCCCGGCGCCGCGCTGGCCCGGGCCGAACTCCAGGTCGCCCTCGCCACCCTGCTCACCCGGCTGCCCGGGCTGCGTCCGGCCGAGGCGCCCGGCGACGGCCTGGCGGACCTGGCCTGGGTCCCCGCCGTCCTGGCCCGCGGGGTGAACCGGCTGCCGGTCGCCTACGACCACCGCCGCTGACCCCCGGGCGCACCGCGCCCCGGCTCCGACCGTCCGGCTCCGACCGCCCGGAGCCCGAAACCCGTACCGCACCGCCTTTCGTGGAGGACCCACCATGCCGCCCGTCGGCACCGCCCCTGCCGTCATCACCCCCGACGCCCTCACCACTGCCACCAGCGCCCCCGACACCGGCACCACCGCCGCCGCCCTCGCCGCCCGCGTCCTCGGCCTGCTGCTGCCGCACCGCCGCGCCGCGGACCCGGAGTTCGACGCCCGCCCGGAGCACTTCCCGCTCCAGCTGGCGCAGTTGGCGGACTTCATCGCCGCCGGCGAACCGATCGTCCTGACCCTGCCCGGCTTCCCCTGCAAGTCGCCGAACCCCGCGAAGGTGCTCGGCCACCTGCCCGACGAGGGCGAACGGCTGTCGCTGACCTTCCTCGACGGCCTGTGCGCCGAGATCGGCCGCCTGCACGCACCCGGTGCGCGCATCCTGATCTGCTCGGACGGGCACATCTTCGGCGACCTGATCAACGTCCCGGACGACCACATAGACGCCTACTCGGACGCCCTGACCGCCATGATCGCCCGCGAGGGCCTGGCCCACCTCGACACCTTCGACCTGCGGGCCGTCCTCGGCGACCTCCGGTACGACGAGAAGCGCGCCCGGGTGCACGCCCGGTACGCGCCGAGCGTCGAGGAGCTGCGCGAACAGGTGCTGACCGAGGAGGAGACCCTGCGGCTCTACCGGGGCATCACCCGCTTCCTCACCGAGGACACCGTCGGCTTCACCGGCACCCGCTCCGCCCTCCAGCGGGAGTGCCGCCGCCGCGCCTACGGCGTAATCCAGCGCAGCCGTGCCTGGGGCGAGTTGATCGCCGAACACCACCCGCGCGCCGTCCGGCTCTCCATCCACCCGCAGCCGGCCGGGGCGTCCAAGTTCGGCATCCGGCTGCTGGCGGCGGCCGACTCCTGGACCACCCCCTGGCACTCCTCCGTGCTCCACCGCGCCGACGGCCGGCGGGAGTTGCTGCGCAGCGACGAGGCCGCCCGGCTCGGCCGACTGGTCCTGCGGGACGGCCGGCCGAGCCACTACGAGTCCCGCTAGGCCGCGGTCCCGTACGGGAAGGGACGGAACACCTAGGGCCTGTGTGAGGTTGCGATCAGTCGGCGTCTCGCAGGAGGTCGTCGACCCAGATCATCGAGGCGCGGAGGTGGAGGCCGGCGAGGTAGCTTTCGGGCTTCTTGTCGCAGCGGGTGGCGATGCCTCGCCAGGCCTTCAGCCTGTTGATCAGGCGCTCGACGGTGTTGCGCTCCTTGTAGAGATCCGCGTCGTGGCCGACCGGCCGGCCACCCCTGCTGCCCTTCCTCTTCCTGCTGGCGGCCTGGTCCCTCTTCTCCGGGATGACCGCCTTGATCCGGCGTTTACGCAGGTAGGCGCGGTTGCCGCGGGACGAGTACGCCCTGTCCGCGGCGACCCGCGCCGGGCCGCGTGCGAGGACAGCCAACGGGCAGACGGACCCGCACCTTCTCCAGCACGGGGACGAACTGCGGGCTGTCACCGGCCTGCCCCGCGGTCAGCACGAGTGCCAGGGGAC